>PFTR01000125.1 GCA_002789675.1 Alphaproteobacteria bacterium CG_4_9_14_3_um_filter_47_13
CAAACTTTTGCAGAGGGTTCTATAGTTTTTTTGACAGATGGAAAGAATAAGAGTTTATTATCTCTATATTGACAGAACATCGAGGATGGCAGAAAAATGTCGCACGATAGCAAAATATCAAATATAAATGCCCTATGTAAAATTCAGACGATGCCTTAATATTTATAAATTTGGCTCTATATAAAACCGCTATAAACTATAAAAATGAGTCTAACGGTAGGAATTTATCCTTACTGTACTAAAAAAGCCCGCTTGAAACGGGCTTTTTGGATATCGTAAGGTTTTTAATTTATTAATGATGGGTTTCGCTACGAAGGCGTGGACGGTCATTATAGACGCGGTTGCGTGCCACTTCATTATAGCGTTTTTTGGCGTTAATCACCCGCCACACGAGATAATCTGTTTTCAGATTGCTGTTATCTTTTGTTGTTTGTCCCTGTTCCATTTTTTCCTCCTGTGAAAAAATTATACAATGTCCATATTTTTATTATAGATGATCTTACGGACGTGTTGCTACGTAAAGATTTGAGAGCAGACCTCCCCATATTGCATGGCATGGTTAACTATTTATGAAGATTGGCAGGACTTGTTAAATTCGGGAATCTGTCATAAACTTCTTACGCCCTGATTTATAAATATAGAAGATGGATGAGAATGAACAAGGCAGTGCCCTCGGAACAACTGACTTTTGAAGCTGCTCTGGCAGAACTGGAAGCGATTGTACGCAGTCTGGAAAGGGGCGATACAGCGCTTGAAGATTCTTTAGCGGCCTATGAGCGGGGTGTTGCGTTGAAAACGCATTGCGAGACAAAATTGCGCGAAGCGCAGGCGAAAATCGAAAAAATAAGTATTAACAAAGATGGCAATGTAAAAATAGAGCCGTTTGAACAAGAGGAATAACGCCCATGCCCTCCCCGAGAGAAGCCCCGAAAAGCCTGCAAAGGAAGATGGACGAAGTTGTTGAAGCCGTTAATAAAACGATTGCAAAACTCCTGCCTGAAACCGATTTGCCCGAGGATAAGCTGTTCGAGGCCATGCGCTATGGCACGATGAATGGTGGAAAAAGGTTGCGGCCTTTTCTGGTGATCCAGGCAGCAAGCCTTTTCAATGTAGATTCTAAACGTTCAAGGCGTGTTGCGGCAGCAATCGAGTTTGTGCATTGTTATTCGCTGATCCATGATGATTTGCCCGCAATGGACAATTCCGATATGCGGCGCGGTAAGCCGTCAACTCACCGTGCTTTTGATGAGGCAACGGCAACACTTGCCGGGGACGCGCTTCTGGCGCTGGCGTTTCAGGTGCTGTCAGATCCGGCAACCCATGAAGATCCACGTGTGCGGATTGAATTGGTCGCCAAACTGGCGGAAGCCTCGGGCGCACATGGTTTATGTGGTGGGCAGATGCTTGATCTCCTTGGTGAGCAGGAGGCGTTCGATGTCGGAACGATTAGCCGACTACAGCGCATGAAAACCGGAAAACTGATGGCATTTGCCTGTGAGGCGGGGGCTATCCTTGGTAAATCCGATGAGCCACACCGTAAGGCACTGTGTAATTATGCCTATGATCTTGGTTTGGCATTTCAGGTTACAGACGATGTTCTTGATGTCGAGGCTGACCCTGAAGTGACGGGAAAGCCTGCCAATCAGGATGCGGCAGCCGGGAAATCGACTTTTGTGAAGGCGCTGGGAAAAGAGGCCGCCAAAATGCGCGCTGAAATGCTGGCGGCACAAGCCAAGCGTCACTTGAAGGTTTTCAGTGGCCACGCTGAAACTCTGGAAGAGCTTGCTGACTATGTACTAAGCCGCCGCGCCTGAGAGCCTGAATTAGAAAACCTCCCGGATATAAGTTGGTTATCATACCAGAGGATTGATCTCATTTGTTTTACGAAGGATTATTTTTATTGTCCGGCAGCATGCTTATTCTTTGATGATGCCTGAGTTTGAAACGCTCTTCCATTTTTTGAAGGCGCTCTTCCATCTGACTGTCACTGCTTTGCCCCGTTCTATCCAAAGCGGAAACTGTTTTTTTCAGGGAGTGAAGCTCTCTTTTTATATACGCGATCTGAAATGTTATTGTATCAGGATGATGGGGATTCTCTGTTTTTTCAAAAGCTTCAAAGCGATTCCGGATAACCTCAAGATCAGGGTGTTCTGGCCATGATTTCCAAAATCTTTTTATGTTACTCAGTAGGGCGTTAAAATAATTCGCGAGCATCGCTTCCGTTCTCTTTTTTTATTTTTGTAGAAAAAACGGGGAGTACTGAAAACCCTCCCCGTTTTGATAACCGTTCACATTTATCAAGAATTACTTCTTTTTTGCAGCCGGTTTTTTAGCAACTGCCTTTTTCACGACAGCTTTTTTCGCCGCTGGTTTTTTAGCAACTGCCTTTTTCACGACAGCTTTTTTCGCCGCTGGTTTTTTAGCAACTGCTTTTTTCACGACAGCTTTTTTCGCCGCTGGTTTTTTAGCAACTGCCTTTTTCACGACAGCTTTTTTCGCTGTCGGTTTTTTAGCAACTGCCTTTTTCACGACAGATTTTTTCGCCACTGGTTTTTTAGCTGCGACTTTTTTTACAATTTTAGCGACAGGCTTTTTTGCTGCCGGTTTTTTCGCTGCAGTCGTCTTTTTTGCAGTTGTCGTTGTTGTTGTTATTTTCTTTTTTGCTAAAGCCATAGTTTTAACTCCTGTTGGTTTTATAGGTTGATATTGGAAGAAAAAAGAAAGAGAGATCTGTGCGAATGCACATCAAGAACTTTATTGTATGCTAAAATGATGAAAAACCAAAATATTTTTAACATCCTGATAGTTTAGGTCGTAAAAGTTTATTTTTTCTGAAGATCAGTGAAGAATTTTTCGCCACTGTTAATCAGCAGATTGACGTTGTCTTCTGTTGCTTCCGGTACAATTTCTGCCACGGGTGCGGGCGTTTCTTTAAAGTCGGTTTCCTGTGCTTTAATCACAGGACCTTTTTCGGGCATCATATGTGCCCTGACATATTCGACACCTGTTCCAGCGGTACGTTCACCGTAAGGCGTGTTATGATAGGCACGCATTTCCCATCCTTCTCCGCATGCGGATAGAAATAAAGCGGGGATGAATGCGCTGAGCATTAATAGTTTTTTCATGTTGGATACTCCGGATGAAAGACTTGAAAGGAACGGCGGCAGAATTGCCTGACCATTATTATAACCCGAGATTGTCAGGAAGCCAACATTTTCTGGTTTCTGTTTCAAATTCTAAATTTTGTTGCGGGAATAATAAAAATATGGCTTAATTTACTTTAAGTTTGATTAAGACCTGTTAAGACGACGCGACCTTTACGAAGACCCGTTTGCCCTTTATGGCAGAGACTATTCCTTTCGAAAGTTCGGTTAGATAAAAGGTATATGGCGTGAGCCGTTATCAGACGACGAAAGCCCGCCGCGCGGTTGCGGCAGGCAATTTAATACCGAGACTGCAAAAGGAGAAAGCTCATGGCAACCGGTACAGTAAAATGGTTCAATCCTACTAAAGGTTATGGCTTTATCGAGCCTGAAGATGGTGGCAAGGATGTGTTTGTTCATATCAGCGCCGTTGAAAAAGCCGGGATGAGAAGCCTGCATGAGGGTCAAAAAATCAGCTATGATATTGAAGAAGAAAAAGGCAAAGCTTCTGCCCAGAACCTGAAAGAAGCAGCCTGATTTTTTCAGGTTGCCGGTCAGGTTTTTATAATTTTTTAAAACACGGCTTTCCGGAGCCGTGTTTTTTTATTCAGGAGACTGCTTTTGCAAGATCAATATAGGTCTGAATAGGGATTTCTCCGGCACGCCAGACAGGGTTAATGTTACAGGATTCAAAAAAATCAGCGTAGTCTTTCAGGCTGGTGCGAACCATTTTCCGGCGCTGACCAAAGGCGGCGGCAGTGATTTTCTCGACAGTGGCAAAAGCAGGGGAATCGGAAGGAAGATCTTTGGGAAGAAACCGGACAACGCCTGATGTGACTTTAGGGGGTGGTACAAAGGCCTGTGGTGGCAGAGAAAATTCGTAATGTATATCACAGAGCCACTGTGCGATAACGGACAGGCGGCCATAGGCTTTTGTATTCGGCCTTGCGGTCAGTCGACCGGCGACTTCGCGCTGAAACATTAGAACCATCATCCGGAAGGCATCTTTGCTGTCCCTGATTTGCCGAAGCCATCCTATGAGAAGCGGTGTAGCGATATTATAAGGAAGATTTGCGATAATGATATTTTCCTGTTGCTGCGGCTGTAATGCCAGCAAATCCGTTTCCAGTGCGTCACCATGAATAACGTGCAGCCGCCCGTTTGAAGCGGTTTCAAGTTCCTGTAGGGCTGTAATTGCGCGGTGATCGAATTCAATGGCTATCACGTTATTTGCACCTGCCTTGAGCAGGCTACGGGTCAGGCCGCCGGGGCCAGAGCCAATTTCAAAAATGCAGGAAGTGGATAGATCACCCGCCACACGCGCAATTTTATCGGTGATATTCATATCAAGCAGAAAATTCTGTCCCAGTTTCTTTTCCGCCCGTAACTCATAGCGCGCAATTACATCCCGCAGGGGCGGTAATGTTTGCCAGTCAAAAGGAGAATCTGGTTCCGGCAAAATGTTCTTAAACCCTGTGTTCGATGAAAGCGCCGGTTTTCAGATCAAGAAGGTAGCTTCTTTGTAATCTGTCCAGCCGTTCCAGACCGACATTATTCATGATCTCGTCACGGGAGGGGATATTTTGGGCAGTGGTCATCCTTTTGGAACGGACATGAATAATATGGTATCCTGAGAGGGTTCTAATCGGTTTGCTAAGCTCGCCTTCCTGTAGTTGTCCGAGAACGCTGTCAATTTCTTCCGGTAATTGTCCTTCCTGAACCCACCCCATATCTCCCCCTTTTGTGGCACCCGGGGCTTGCGAAAACTGTACGGCCAGACGCGGGAAGGGAACTTTATCCTCAAGAATCTGGCGGGTTAGATTATCGGCCAGTTGCCGGACACCGGATTCTTCTGCCGGATTTTCAACGGGAAGAAAAATACCGGAGACCAGATATTCTGTTTTTCCTTCATTGGCTTTGAACCGTTTTATCATGACATCGACTTCGTTATCGCTGACCAGTATTTGCGGTCTTAGTTTGACCTGTACAATTTTTGACCAGGCGATCTGGGCTCTGATCTGGTCTTCGAGGGTTTTTGCCGAAACGCCTGTTTTATTTAAAACCATACGGAATTGCTCCGGCGTAAAATTATTCTGGGCGGCAATAGAGGCAAATCCGCGTTCTATTTCTTCGGGAAGGATTGCAATTTCCAGACGGGCGGCTTCCTGTAATTTGAGTTTTTCCTCAATAAGAATGCCCATAATTCTTGGCATCATACGCTCGCGGATTTCCTTGCTATCTGTCATGCCGGAGGAGGCAATGACCAGCCGCATTCGATCCAGTAGATCGGATTCGGAAATAACATCTTCATTGATGACAGCGGCAATTGTTTCGACACGAGCCATTTGTTGCGCTGTCGCGGGTAGAATGGCAAACGTCGTTATAAGAGAGAGTGTCAAAAATCCGATGATGAGATGGCGCATGAAGAATCCTGTTTCTAAAATCTGTTTCTTACATATTCATGGTACATGGTATATGTAAGGGGGGTGATGCGAAAGTGCAAGTCCTATCCCGTCGGAAATAGTCCAAAAAATAACATTTTATTCCCAGGATTGCGCTATATCCTTTGGGATAATCATTTGCAATCCGAACCAGCGCCAGCGCGGTTCCTCGTAACTTTCTCCTGTGGTGGGAAGAGGCAGGGTGCAATTGATACGGGCGCGTTCCTGCTCAAAGGCTTTGGCAAGGCGTAATTCTACACGGTTTTTTCCGATAATCTCGATTTCCGGTTTTTTCTGACCCGAGACGAAACAGGAAATATTTTCAAGTTGTTCTTTTAGATCATTTGTGACTGTAAAACCGATGGAGGGTTGTGCTGATGTCAAGAAAGAATCTGAAGGCTCTATATCGGTAACAGGCAAGGGCAGTGCATTGGCCGCAAGACGGAAGCGGTCAAGCCCTCCGTAGCTTTCGGTCATGGGAAAGCGGGGGAGCGCGAATATATCGGCACCGGAGTAGGCGACGCCTGACTGCTGACCCACAGCGGCTTTAAAACCCTGTGTTTCAATAATATTGCGATAGGCGTTGCTGTATTCTCCAAATGGATAGGCAAATACAGTAGCTTCTTTTCCCAGCTCGTTCCTAAAACGGGTGCGGGCATTATTGAGCTGGCGCATAATTTCATGATCCGGCTGGTCATGAAGACGGATATAGGCGGCGGGATGCAGCCCTATATCAACAAGTCTGCTGCGGCTGAGGGTTTTGATTTCGCTCCAGTTCATATAGGAGTCAGAAGGTAAATCAATATTATCAGTGGAAATGAATAGTGTATAAGGGAGGTTGTTTTTTTCCAGCAGTGGCACAGCGTTTTCCAGAACTGATTTGTGGCCGCCGTCAAATGTGATGGCTACAGTGTATTCTGGAAGTTTTTCTCTGTTTTTAAAGGTGGTTATAAGATCGGTCATGGTTATGACATTATAGTCGCCTGAAACAAGCTCGTTTATATGGGATATAAATTGTTCGCGACGGATACTGGTTTCGGGATATTCATCCTCGCCAATGCGGTGATAAACAAAGATAACAGCCGCATTCTGATCCTGCGGAATCGCCTGTGCCATGGCCGGAAACGTCACCAGCGACAGGAAAACACATAATGAGAATTGTAGGACATGCCTTTTCATGACCTTATATATAGGCTGTTGTAACTGAATTTGACACAAAAAACCGGAGAAATCGTACCATTGATTTTTTGCAGTGATTGCTTACATTAAGCAGCTCATATAAATGAAAAGAGGATACCATGGGTAAGGACAGGAAAATCATAGATGATCACGGGCTGGATCTTCTATTTCGCGAGGCACGTACTTATAATGGCTGGGAGGAAAGGGATGTATCGGATGTCCTGATTCAGGCGCTGTATGATTTGATGAAGTGGGGCGCTACCAGCGCGAACTGTTGTCCTGCACGGTTTGTGTTTGTCAAATCAAAGGAAGCCAAGGAAAAGCTGAAGCCTCATCTGATGGAAGGGAATGTTGAAAAAACCATGGCCGCGCCCGTCACGGTCATTATCGGTTATGACCTTGAGTTTTACGAGCATCTGGGCTTTCTGTTTCCCCAGACCGATGCCAAAAGCTGGTTTGTGGGAAAAGAGGCTTTTATTCAAAGCACGGCACTGCGGAACAGCAGTCTGCAGGGAGCGTATTTGATGCTGGCGGCAAGGGCGCTGGGGCTGGATTGCGGGCCAATGTCCGGTTTCAAGCCAAAGGGCGTAAAAGAGGCGTTTTTTCCAGACAGCAATGTCGAGGTCAATTTCATCTGCAATTTAGGGTTTGGTGATCCGGCCAGTCTTCATGCGCGGGGGCCGCGCTTTGGTTTTGACGATGTGTGCAAGATTGTCTGATGAAAGTTCTTGCCTTTGATACAGCATTGTCCGGTTGTTCGGCGGCTCTTTATGATACGGAAACGGAGCGTTGTGTCTCTGATTGTAAAATCATGGCAAGGGGACAGGCCGAAATTCTTGTACCGATGGTGCAGGAGGTGCTGGAGAAGGGGAGCGCTGCTTTTGCAGATGTCGATTTGCTGGCGGTGACAGTAGGACCCGGTGCTTTTACCGGACTTCGTATCGGGCTTGCTACGGCACGGGGATTTGGGCTGGTGCTGCAAAAACCTGTCGTCGGGCTGACAACACTTGATATTCTGGCAGCAATGTTCTTCAGGAAAGATGTGCTCGAAGAGGATCATTTGCTCTGTGTTCTGATTGAAACCAAACGCAAGGATTATTACTGCCAGTATTTTCAGGCTGGCGGAATGGCCTATACAAAGCCGCAGGCACTTTCGGAACAGGAGATAAAGGACAAAGACGGCGGTAATGTGATTTATATCGGAGACGCGCTGGCGCGTTTTTCTTCTCCCGATACAAGGGGGTGCAAAGGTTATGAATTGCCCGATCCCTGTATCATGGCACAAATGGCTCTGGCCTCGTTTGAAACCGGAAATCTGATTCCGCCAGAGCCGCTCTATTTACGCGATGCCGATGTCAGTGTTTCGAAGAAAGAGCAGCGCATCATCGGCCAGATTCTGACGCAGGAGATTTAAAAAATGACCCAAAAAACAGATCATACGGAATTACTGGCGTTCACAACGGAAATTGTGGCGGCGCATCTTTCGAATAATCAGGTGGCCTCCGAGGATATTCCGGTTCTTATCCAGAAAATTTATAGCCAAGATCATATAAATTGATTATATTATAAAGATGACTTATTCATCCGATTTTCGCCGTAAAGTCTTATCTGT
>PFTR01000043.1 GCA_002789675.1 Alphaproteobacteria bacterium CG_4_9_14_3_um_filter_47_13
ATCACCATCGTCCCGCCAAACAGACCCATGGTATTATTCGATGCAAAAACCAGCCCGTCCTGATCATCTATAAAAATGCCGAGGGACTGAATGCCCGTCACCTTCGGTTTTACCGTGATTGTGACAGCATCATCGATCAGACCAAGTGCAAATGAACTATCTCCAGCGCTTGTATAGGGAGCTGTCGTATCTGCCGTGCCATCGCCCGCGACAACATTATTGCCTATCGCCGTGCTGTAGGCGCCGCTGGCTATAACGGTATTTCCCATTGCCGTACTTCTACTCCCGCGAGCGATTGCGCCATTTCCCATTGCCGTACTGTAACTCCCGCTAGCAATTGTAAAAGCCCCCATTGCCGTGCTGGCCAAGCCGCTGGCCGTTGTAGATGCTCCTATTGCCATACTATAATTGCCGACATTGGCATTATCCCATTGCGTTCCTCCGACATTTCCCACCCTGAATGCCGCTCTCTGCGTATCGAAGAACATCCGTGTTCCAGCGCCCGTGGCCGGAACGCTGACTATGCCCGTGTGGGTACCGGTCAAGAGAAAATCACCATCGGCCATCAGCTTGAAATTCGAATCCGCATCCAGTTCCCCGCCACTATTAAAGACAATCTCGCGGTCATTTCCCGGTGCATTGACGGCTGCGCCGCCAATAGAGATGTAACCGGCACTTCCTGCAAAATCGCACATCTCGAGAACATCACCTGTGGCATTCAGCCGTAGAGCGCCTTGTGTTTCCGCCGTACAGTCATTAACATTTCCAAGAAGCATCTGTTCTGCAATTTCAATCTGTGCTGCCGGAACAGCAACGCCAAGTCCCAAACGGTTTGAGGCACTTAGAAAAACAAAACCCGTATCCGTCCCCAGGACGCCGCCTGAATTAAAAACAACTTCTGTATTGGCACCGGGTGCCGTTCCTGCCGCGACATCCCCCGGAAGAAAGCAGTTCAGTCCATTTTCATCGCAATATTTTATGGCGCCGATATCCCCCTCGACATCCAGCGCAAGATTAGGAAGGCTTACAGCAAATTCTGTAGCCGGAATATTCGGATCAATAACAAATTTGCCACCCGCCAGAAGCATTGTATTGGCTGTATTGAAATTGACACCACTCTGGTCACCCATAAAAATTCCCAGAGCGTTTACTCCCTGCACCTGCGGTGAGGCTCCTGCCGGAGCGCCCAAACCCAACGCCATCGAATTTGTTGCGCCAGCGGCAACAATGGCCTGATTCCCCAATGCGACAGAGGCCGTGCCACGGGCTTCAATCAAGGCTCCCAGCGCAATTGCATCCTCGGTTGTAGCCAAAGCCCTGTCACCTGCAGCAAAGGATGTTGCACCGCTTGCCATGACATCAGCCCCAAAGGCAGCGGAATTAACACCCATATTGCCTTCGTCCCACTGCGACCCTGTCACCGTTCCCGCACGTAATGCCTTATTATCTGTATGCCATATGAGTCTTGTTCCTGCGCCTTCCAGCGCGGAAGAAAAATTCAATGCTGTGCCTGCATCGGTAATATAACTGGAGTTTTCATAGCGGATATAAATACCCTCATCCGTCCAGACACCACCAATGCCGCCCCCACCGCCGCCAGATGTTCCGATCGTTTCCCACTGATCCGTTATAGAGGAACAGACAAGAAACTGGTCGCCGGAGGAATAGCTCAAGGCGCCATGCAAGCTACCGCAATTATTCCCGGCAACATATCCGGCGCTTCTCAAGCGGATTTCACCGTTGACATCAAGCTGAGCCGTTGGGCTTCCGGAGAGGCCGATTCCAACATCACCAGCCGCATCGATTTCAAGAATTTTATTACCCTCTGTTTGCAGATACAGGCCAGAACTTGTGAAATACAGCCCTTCATAATTGGGGCCTGCCGCATTATTACCAATAAAGGCACGGCCAAAAACATCTCCCGTAACATCGGCATCTCCGCCTACAGTTAAATTATCGGAAATATCAACGCCATCGACATCATTAAATGTTACGGCGCCATTACTATCATTAATGTCTCCGGCAACGGTCAGGGTTCCCCCTAATGTCGTACCAAAAGCACCCACAGAAAAAGCACCCTGCACATCTGTTACCAGAAGATCTGTATTACCTGCATTGACATCAATACCACCGCCGCTGACCGTTAAGCCACCTGTTGTGATTGTTGCGCTGTTTGCCTCCAGACTATTGTTGATATCTGTGGCGCCACTGACCGTTAAAGTGCCTGTAATGTCCGTATTTCCAACAATATCAAGAGCATCATTGATTGTGACATTTCCACCGCTATCGGCGATATTTCCAGTGACGTTAATATCCAGTGTGCTTAAGGTTCCTGTCAACGTTGCATTGGGAACGGACAAAGTGTCTGTGCCCGCATTATAATTCAGTGCCGCCTCCGCATCAAAAGCCCCTGCAACAGAGGAGCGATATTGAATATCACCTGTATTGCCCTGCGCGCCGCTTCCGGCTGCAGATGTTGCCGTATTTGACCAGCCCCCTGTATTATCAAAATCGCAGACCTCGATAACTTCTTGAGTGCCACCGGCTGTATTCCGGCGCAGCGCCCCCTGATTCCCTGTATTACAGGCACCGGAAGCCACTTCATCCGGCAAAAGCAACAAACTGTTATTTCCGAGAAACTCAAGCCGGGCATTCTGAAGTGAAAAATCACCTGCAAAATCACCTCCACTTTGTAGCCGCGCTTGCCCACCAACCTCGATATCCTTATTAATCGTCGCGGTATCGGGATCACCGCTTTTCAGCGCCCATAGGCCGCCGGAAGCCTCAATGGCACCAGAATAAGTGATATCCAGAATAATATCGTCATTAGGAGACGTTGTTGCCGTTACATAGTTAGGATCAGCACCACACTGTGTCTGGAAGGCACGATCAGGACCTGCGGAAATAATAGCAATAGTCACTTTATTCTTGGCATTTGTTCCTGCCAAAGCAACATCAGTATTGGCATTTCCAAAATCCGAACAGCCTGATCCTGTTATAGATCCATGATCCCAGGCACAATATCCGTAATTCGTGCCCCACGGATCATTTTTAGAAGAGCCGACTTCATCCGGCAAGCAGCCGCCCCCTGTTGGAACAGGGCCACTACAACTGCCGGATCCTGTATTCAAAGGGCCAATCGGTTCAACATAACCATCAGAATCACAATCCCCGCTATTGGCCTTCTGAGATGCTTCTAGCATTGCCAGTTTATGTGCAATCTGCATCTGGGAATCAGCTTTGGCATTCTGATTCAGCTTCATCACCGTGCCAACCGGTCCGCGCATTAATGTTGTCGTTGCTGCACCGACCACACCGACCAGTGCCACAGCGCCAAACAGGGTAAAAAATACGTTGCCGCTTTCACCCCAGCGGTGTCCGGTCTTTATTCTATTCTTTTTTTTATTTCTCAGGAAACAGAAACCCAAATCATCCCCTAACTTTGATAACAAGACAAAGAAACATTTCACCCATTATGTATATTTTTAATTTTTTCACAAAATCATTAATATATTGATTACTTAAGGTTAACAGATCGTTACTTTATAAAAGATTTCTGTTTTATTTCAATTAATTCCATAAAATGGTACGCCCTGAACCCAACACGAACCGAAAGACTAAATTTTCTTTTCTGGCTGAACAAGAGAAAACAGATTAACATTCACAGGCTTCAGGATAAAAAAACATTTCTTTCTTTTATCTATATGCTTACGATCCTATTTATGAAGAAACAAACAAACAGTATTATAATGAGTCCTGCTTCTGAAATCCGTAGCCTTTCAACATTGCTTGGCGATCTTGAAGTAGAATTGCATGATGATACCGTCAGCATCTCTGATTTACTCGAATCCTTGCACGAGCGCGGGATTGCAATGATTTTACTGTTTTTTGCAGCACCAATGGCGCTTCCGGTTCCTGTGCCACCCGGAATCAATGTCATGCTGGCGACACCTTTGCTTTTATTAACAGGACAGCAGGCTTTGGGGGCGCATACGATCTGGTTGCCTTCCAGAATAAAACAAAAAAAGTTGTCCGGTATAAAGATCAAACACATGATTCGTGGCGTGATCCCATGGATGGAACGGCTCGAAACCATTACCCGCCCGCGACTGGGCTGGCTAACACAGGATGGCTTCTCCCGATTTTTTGGTTTTTTAGGGCTTATTATGGCGCTCACTGTCTGCATTCCCCTTCCTTTAACAAATACAGTCCCCAGTTTAGGGATTGCCCTGATGTCTGTAGGATTTATTATGCGCGATGGGCTTGCTGTCCTTGCCGGCGCTTTCATTGGTATGGGATGGGTTCTGTTGCTTGTTCTTGGTGTTCTTTTTTTTGGACAAGAAGCATTCGATATCATTAAAGATTTTATTAAAATGGTGATCGCTTGATGATTGAAAAAATAAAATATCTTCTGGCCAATCAAACGGCTGTCTTCGGCGGGATTTTTCTAATTTCTGCCGTAAGTCTGATGACGGCTCTAATCGCACAATTTATATATAATCTGGAACCCTGCACATTATGTCTGTATCAACGTGTTCCTTACGTCATCACTTTACTTCTCGGACTCATCGGTATGGTCACTTTGTATAAGCATGAATGGACAAGGTTTTCTGCTCTCTTTGTGCTTGTGGCCGGAATTATGTTCCTGTCCGGTGGCATCATTGCTTTTTACCATAGCGGTGTAGAACAGCATTGGTGGAAATCATTTCTTCAGGGCTGCGCCATTGATTTTGATACAGGGAAAAGTGTGAATGATCTGATGGCGCTCTTCGAAAGCAAACCCGCTGTGCGCTGTGACGAAATCCCGTGGGCAGACCCCTTTTTTGGAATTTCCATGGCTGGCTATAATGCCATTCTGTCATTCATACTGGCGATAACCTGTGCGTTATCCGCTCTGTGTATTATTCGCAAAAAAAACGGCCTTTTATAAAGAATTTCGCCAGTCATTAAATTTCCAGCCGGCATACACAAGCTGCGCAACAAGAGGGCCTAAAACTCCTCCTGTATAAGCAAAATCAAATGGTTCGAATAGTTTATAACTTTCATCCTCGCCCGTAATGGCTCTTGCCATCACTTCTCCGCCCGCTGTCGTAGGCCCCACGCCATTGCCACCAAAATTTGTGCAATACCAGATCCCCGGTTCAAACTGACCGATCAAAGGCATCTTATGAACGCTATATCCCATGAGTCCTGCCCATGCCATATCCACCTTTACAGTGGCAAGCTGCGGATATATTTTAAGCATATCTTCCCGCATCACCGACTTTAATTTTTCCGGAGTCCTGTTATAAGCAACACGCCCGCCCCAAAGAATTCTGTTCTCCGGTAAAGGATGGTAATAATCATATGCAAAACGTGTGTCATGGATGGCATAAGGAGCGCGTATCGCTGATTCCATTGTCTGTTCATCAAGCGGTTCTGTCACCATCACATAAGTAGAGACAGGCAAACAGGAACGCGACAGTTTTTTATCCAGACTGTTAAAATAGGCCGAACCACAAAAAACGATATGATTTGCCTTTATAGTGCCTTTTGCTGTTCTGACTGTTTTTACAGCGCTTTTCCGGTCAACATCAACGGCCATCGAATCTTCAAATACAAGCCCGCCTTTTTCGATGATGGCACGCGCCAGACCCTGCACATAACGCAGCGGATTCATATGGAAGTTATCGGGAAGAAAGGTTGCATCGTAATAACAGCCTGTCCGGTATAAATCGCGCACTTTTTCCTGCTGCCAGAATTCGTAATTCTGACCAAAAGTGCCATTCATATAATCAATCACATGTTTCTGCTCCTCGGGGTTTTTATGCCACGAGGCAATAAGCTGCCCATCGACCGGATTGCAGGGAATATTATAATTTTTAATTCTGGAGCGAATGAGAGACTGCGCCTTTTTTGTCAGTGCAAACAACTCTTTTGCATGAGAAAGTCCCGTTTTTTTGACAAGAGCCGTTGCGTCCTCGTTTCCAAGCGCATATCCCCCCATACAAAATCCGCCGTTCCGGCCTGATGCTCCCCAGCCGATACGCTTGCTTTCGAGAACAATAACTTTCCTCCCGCGCTCCGCCAGCCCGAGCGCTGTCGCAAGCCCCGCAAGTCCACCTCCGATAATACAGATTTCTGTTTCTGCAGACCCCTCAAGGCAAGGGTAGGCTATTTCTTCCGTTAATGTACGGCTGTAATAATTATCAATATACGCAGACATAAAGAGAACCTGTTGGTAGGGGCTAAAAATTATTAAAATATCCTAGCAAACAGATTATTTTTTACAAGGATCTTTTGTTATAAAACTTTCTGCAGTGTTCAGGATACCAACTCTTTAAGCGCCATCTTGATAATATCATCAATTTTACTGTTATCATTTGACTTGCTTTTAACTGCCAGAACGGCGCGATAGGCTTCGCTGCGGGTATAGCCGAGATTAACGAGGGCAGACACAGCATCATGATCGACAGTCATATCGTGATCCTCAGCAGCCGTTTTATTTATCATCGTTTTACCGGATCGATTCGGCTTTAAATCAATTTTTCCAGCCTTATCTTTTAACTCTGTAACAATACGGGTTGCCAGCTTGGGCCCGACACCATCGGCACGGCGAATCATCGCCGCATCACCGGAGGCAATCGCAAAACCGAGCTGATCCGGCGGCACAACACCAAGAATCGCCATTGCCGCCTTTGCACCAACACCTTGAACACTGGTCAGAAGCCGGAACCATTCCTGCTCTGCACTGTCAAAAAAACCGTATAGATTAAAGGCATCCTCCCTTATTTGTGTGTCAATCAGGAGAGAAACCGGATCGCCGGAAATACCCACCCGCGTTAAGGTACGCGGACTGGCAAAGACCATATACCCCACGCCCCCCACATCTAAAATCAAAAAATTCTGTGACACGCTATCAAGAATGCCGGAAAGTTTTGCAATCATCCTGTAATCCTTTGTTTTGCAGGGGCATGGTGCGCATGACAAATGGCAACAGCCAGTGCATCGGCTTCGTCTTCCTTGGGGCTACCACTTTGAGGGAGTAATATTTTTATCATCATACCGATCTGGTCTTTCGTGGCATGACCTGTACCGACAATTGATTTTTTAACCAGATTTGCCGCATATTCATACACTTCCAGCCCCATTCTTGCTGGTGCAACCATACAAACGCCCCGTGCCTGTCCCAGTTTGAGTGCAGAAGCCGCATTATTATTCATGAAGGTTTCTTCAACCGCCGCTATATCCGGATTCCATTCACGGATAATACGCCCCAGTCCGTCATCAAGCATCGCCAGCCGCGCATAAAGCGGCAGGGATGTTTGTGTTTTTACCATGCCACATCCAATGAAAGTCAGACGATTGCCCCTGCTTTCAATAAGTCCCCATCCGGTCTTTTGTAAACCGGGATCAATTCCAAGAATTCTCATCCTGATATCCTACCGCGAAACCGGAAGCTTTTCCATGACTTCATGACAAGTTTTTCGGTATTCATAACCTGAGGAGCTGTCGCGGGTTTATTCTGCTCTGGAAATATAGAAAGATACCATTAAAAACCATATTTTGAAAATATGGCGCGCCCTGGTTGACAGTCTGAGAACCGATCCGGAGATGTAGGAAGGGGACTAAAAGATTAGAACTTGACTTTTTAACCGTTTTATAGGAATATAGTCCTTACAAACACCACAGATGCGCCTGCGGTGCTTTTTTATATCTAAAAAAGAAAGGAACAAAAATCATGCTCTGGAATAAAGATGATTTATTGATTGGCGGCTTTGGCCAACCTGCGCAAAATGTCGATGCCACAGGACGGATGATCCGGAGCAATACTCCGCCCTTGCCCCAGAGAAAGCCTGAGACAATAGCGCCGACCCCAAAAGGCAGCAGGCTTCTCGATTTCATTGGCAAGCTTGAAAGCAGCAATAATTATAATGTTATTTATGGTAACGAAGAAAAGCCCCTAATCAAAATGACTGTCAAAGAAGTTCAAAAACTTCAAAAAGAAATGATTGACGAAGGCAGAGGATCTTCAGCTATTGGACGATATCAATTTAAACACAGTACTTTAAAAGAAGCTGTCGATAAGCTTGGCATTGATGAAAATACGCTGTTTGATGAGAAACTTCAGGATCAATTGGCTAGGTCACGCATGGAGTACAGAGGTTTCGAGAAATTTAAGGCCGGTGAAATGAGTGCAGAAAAATTGATAGAAGGATTAGCCAGTGAATGGGCGGCGCTTCCGCTAGATGAGAGGTGGTCCTACTTTGTTGGACAGGTTGGCGGCGTTTTTAAGGTGGAATCCCGTTTCAACAATTATGCCGCCATTG
>PFTR01000063.1 GCA_002789675.1 Alphaproteobacteria bacterium CG_4_9_14_3_um_filter_47_13
GTCCGATTTTCTGGGACCACCTCTGTGGTGCTGGCGCAGACTTTATAGACGGCGACGATGGTGATGACCGCTTGATCTATATCTGAATGTGACCGGCAAGGATGGAAAGAAAACCATAGAGCCAGACCCGGAAACAGCGCCGCTGATAGAGAAAGCCTTTGAATGGTACGCAACCGGTAATCATTCTGTGAAAGAAGTTGCCGCTATGCTGAAAGATGCAGGGCTGGTTTTCAAAAAGAGCAAAAGCAGCGTTCCCCAGTCCAGCATCCATAAAATCCTGCGGAGCCGCATTTATACCGGCGAATTTGAATGGGACGGCAAAGTTTACAAAGGCAAGTATGAGCCGATTATCACGATGGAACTATGGGAGGCCGTGCAGGATATTTTTGACAACCGTTCCAAGAGCCGCAGGAAAAAGCGTAAACATGATTTTGCTTTCTCCGGTCTTATCCAATGCGCCTATATCGGCGGTTCTCTTGTCGGCGATTTGAAGAAGGAAAAATACGTTTATTACCGGGCTATCGGGGCAAAAGGTATTCCCTACGTTAAGGAAGAGGAACTGGAGCGGCAGTTTGGCGAAGCCCTGAAAAAGCTGCGGTTTGATGATGATGTTCTGGACTGGGTTTGCCAAACCCTGAAAGAAAGCCATGCGGACAAGCGGCAATACCATGAGGAAACCCTGAGCAGGTTGCAGGGCGAATGCAATCGGCTGGAAACCCGCATAGACGGCATGTATGTGGACAAGCTGGACGGCAAAATTTCAGAATCCTTCTTTGAAGAGAAGTCCAAAGCATGGCGGGAAGAGCAGAAAAAGATATTGGCGAAAATGGACAAACTGCAAAACGCCAGCCAGACCTATATCGAAGAGGGCATTCAATTACTCGAACTAGCGCAAAATGCCGGATTCCTTTTCATGAAGCAATCAGCGCATGAAAAACGCCGTTTATTAAACATGATGGTATCGAACTGCATATGGAAAAATGGTCTGCTAACCGTAAACTATAAGCAACCGTTTGATATGCTTGCAGAATTTATAACTGACTTGAATAGTCAAAAAGGCGAAAACATGCTCGAAATTGGAAAATGGCTCCCCGGGCAGGATTCGAACCTGCGACCGATCGATTAACAGTCGATTGCTCTACCGCTGAGCTACCGAGGAATGCACTGCTTTTTTATGCCGTTGACGGGCGGCAATGTCAAGAATTATTAAATTCAGGCGTGCGGTATCTTTCGATTTTTATATCGGGTGTCAGATCTCTGGTTCTTGTATAGTTTTCTTGTCCCTTCAGATGCTCGATAGCACAAAAAATTTGCATATCGGCTTCTGTTTTTCCTGTTTTTCTGCTTTTCAGTAAAAGCGTATCGTCTATTTTGTCCAGATCAATGACAGTACCGGAGGAATCACAAAAACTTCGAGTGATATTCGCAGGAGCAGAGGGGTCTGGTTTAGGAAGTGCGTTTCCATATTTTCCTTCACTGTGGTTAAAACGTCCATCAGAAAGCGTTCCATAAAATCCCGTGGCAATATCCGGGATTACACCACGATTTTGAAGTGTATCACCAGATGCAGTGAAATAATATTCAGTCGTAAACTTTATCCCGTCAAGTCTTACGGGAAGGGGTCTTACAGTCTGGACGCTACTTTTTCCATAGGTTTGATTCCCGATGATGATCGCCCGTTTATGATCTTGTAAGGCTTCTGCGACAATCTCGGAGGCAGAAGCAGATCCTCCATCCACTAAAATTACGATAGGTGCGCCGTGAGTGATGTCCCCGGCTTTTGCTTTCGTAGGAGCAGACACGCTTTCCGGTGATTTACCGCTGGAAACAATATCACCCTCTTCCAGAAAACGATCGGTAACATTAATGGCTTCATTAAGAAGGCCTCCGGGATTTCTCCGCAGATCAAGAATATAACCTTTGATGTTGTCAATTGACTTTTGAAGCTCCTGTACGGCCTCTTGAACTTTACCCGAAGCTCGTTCATTAAATATATGAAGTCTGACATAACCAATATCGCCGAGTGCTTTATAAGTCACAGGATTCATTTCAATTTTTGCACGGGTTATTTCAAATTCAAGAGGAGTTCTTGAGCCGGGACGGTCAATAGTGATGTTTATTTTTGTACCTTTTTCCCCTTTTATAAGCTTAATGACATCTTCACTCGTTTTTCCATACATGGAATTACCGTTGATATGCGAGATAAGGTCACCTTTTTTGAGCCCTGCTTGTGCGGCAGGTGAATCTGGTGAGCTAAGATCTTCAATTATAAGGAGTTTCCTATTTTCGTCATAATCAAGTTTCACGCCAATACCGACAATATTTCCCTCATTTCTTGCAAACATATTTGCTGTTTCATCGGGTGTAAGGTAATCGGAGTGGGGATCAAGCTTGGTTAATATACCATCCAGAGTGGCCTCCACAAATTGGGCAATGGTATAAGAAGAATTGTCTTTTACCAGCTTTCGAGCGCCTGCCAGCGCAAGGCTGTTTAATTCTTCATCGGTTTTATCCTGGACATAATTGGCTTTTATGTCTTGTATCGTATCCTTTAGAAAATACTTGTTATAACGGATTTTTGCATTTGTGGCATCGGATGCTTTTGACAGAATATCCAGAAGTTCTGCTTCCTGCTGATCTGTAATTTTTTTTGTTTCCCCAGCGGAGAGACTGTTTGTTGTCAGTTTCAAAGGTTCTGTATTTGAATTAGTATCCATTGTTGCACAACCTGTCGTGCTTAATACAACGGCGGCCATTGTCGAGGCAAAGGCTTTCTTTAATGAAAATTCCATAATTTTTTCCCTGTTTGTTAGGCGTTACTTTATTTTTGATTTGCAAGCCTATTGATTGACTTTTAGAGAGTCAAGATGCTTCTGGATGTTGTTGAACAGCCAGAAGTCAGAAAAATTATACTTTACGATCCTATTTTCTTTTGTTCATCGGGATGTAAGGGCGCTCTGCCGGGCCGGTATAAAGCTGGCGCGGGCGACCAATACGCAAGGTTGGTTCTTCCATCATTTCCTTCCATTGGGAAATCCAGCCGACTGTTCGTGCGAGAGCAAAAAGAACAGTAAACATGGTGTCTGGAAAACCCAGAGCGCGCAGAATAATGCCGGAATAAAAATCGACATTGGGAAAGAGTTTGCGATCGACAAAATATTTATCTTCAAGCGCAATTTTTTCAAGTTCCATTGCGAGTTCCAGCAAGGGATTATCGTTTATTCCGAGGTCATGCAGGACTTCATGCGCGGAGGCACGCAGAACCTGTGCGCGGGGGTCATAGTTTTTATAGACCCTGTGGCCAAAGCCCATCAGGCGGAAAGGGTCATCCTTATCTTTGGCGCGTTTGATAAACTCGGGAATATTCTTTTTATGCCCGATCTGTTCGAGCATTTTAAGCACTTCCTGATTCGCGCCGCCATGCGAGGGTCCCCAGAGAGATGTGATGCCCGAGGCAATACAGGCAAACGGATTGGCCTGTGACGAGCCGGCAAGACGAACCGTCGAGGTCGAGGCATTCTGCTCATGATCGGCATGGAGAATAAAGATTTTTTCCATGGCGTTGGCATGAAGCGGATTCACCTTGTAAGGCTCGGCAGGAACACCGAAGCACATTTGTAAAAAATTTTCCGCATAGCCCAGATCATTACGGGGATACATAAAAGGCTGCCCTATCGAGTATTTATAGGTCATGGCGGCAAGGGTCGGCATTTTAGCAATCAGACGATGCGCGGAAATTTCACGCTGCTTCGGATCCCAGATATCCAGAGAATCATGATAAAAAGCAGAAAGTGCCCCGACAACGCCGCACATAATCGCCATGGGGTGCGCATCGCGCCGGAAGCCCCGGAAGAAAAGATGGATCTGCTCATGCACCATTGTGTGATAGGTGATACTTTTCGTAAAGTCATGCAATTCATTTTTTGAAGGTAAATCGCCATATAAAAGCAGGTATGCCACTTCGAGAAACGTACTTTTTTCTGTGAGTTCCTCAATCGAATAACCACGATGCATTAAGATGCCTTCATCGCCGTCAATAAAGGTCAGGCGTGATTTACAGCTTCCTGTTGCCGTGAAACTCGGGTCAAGGGTAAAATGACCTGTATTTTCATATAATGTCCTGATATCAATAACCGAAGGCCCTGCTGTGCCGTCAACAATCGGAAATTGCCAGCTTTCACCCGTCTGGTCATTCGTAAAGGTGAATGTTTTTTCAGCCGTTTCTTTTTGTGGCGCTGTATTCTTTTTTGCGGGCATGGACTTGAACCTTTCAAGGGGAATGAGTTACGACTCAATGATAATAGACTTATTGCAGTGCAAAATCAATTTGCCGCATTTCTGGATAAGGGGTTATTTTTCCAAAATCTTTCTTTTGTAAATTCAAGCCGTGCAACTGATTCTTCCTGTCCCAGAATTTCAGCGGCATGAAAGATTGAAGGTGAAACGGTTGTCCCTGTTAAAGCAGCCCGTAAAGGCATGGCGACTTTTCCGAGCTTGCCGCCATGAAGATCATCGGCGATCTGCTTGCAAAGGTTCTGAATTCCGGCTGTTGTAAAATCAGAGCATTCTCTGAACCGTGCCAGAAGAGCGTCAAACGTGTCATGTGCTGTTTCATTGAGGGTTCTTTGCGCCGCTTCATCAAAGTCATAAGGAATTTTTTTGGTATAAAATGCAGCTTCGTCAGTAAGTTGAATTAAGGTCTTTGACCTTTCCTTTAGTTCAGTCATACCAGACATGACCCTTTTTTGCGCCAGGGCATCATTGCGGATGTCAATCTGGTGACGCTGCTTTAAAAATGGCGTGATAAGAGTTAATAAACGGGATTCTTCCGCATGGCTTAGATAATAATTATTCAGGCTCTCCAGTTTAGCCATATCGAATTTGGCAGCCGATTTGCCGACGGCATCCAGATCAAACCATTGGATGGCCTGTTCCCGGGAAATAATTTCATCGTCACCATGCCCCCAGCCAAGCCGGAGCAGATAATTTTCAAGTGCCTCGGGAAGAAACCCCATGTCCCTGTATTCTTCAACACTGGCCGCGCCGTGGCGCTTGGAGAATTTGGCACCATCGGCACCGTGAATTAATGGTAAATGGGCAAATCTCGGGATATCCCAGCCCATAGCCTCGAAAATTATTTTCTGGCGAAAGGCATTATTGATGTGATCATCACCACGGATAATATGGGTAATTCCCATATCGTGGTCATCAACAACAACAGAGAGCATATAAGTTGGTGTACCGTCACTGCGCAGGATAATAAAGTCATCAAGATTATCATTTGTGATTCTGATTTCCCCCTGTACCAGATCATTGATAACACTTTCTCCCGCTTCTGCAGGGGCTTTGATACGAACAACAGGTTTGACACCTTTGGGTGCTTCAGACGGGTCACGATCGCGCCACCTGCGGTCATAAAAGCTGCTGCGGCCTTCTTTTTTGGCCTGTTCGCGCATGACATTCAGTTCTTCGGGAGAGCAGTAGCAATAATAGGCCTGTCCCTTTTCCACCATTTGCATGGCCACTTCGGCGTGACGGGCGCGCTGTTCGAATTGGGAAACGGCTTCATTGTCATACTCTAGCCCAAGCCATTCAAGACTACGGAAAATGGCCTGTACGGCTTCTTCGGAATGGCGGGCACGGTCGGTATCTTCAATACGGACAACAAATTTCCCGCCATGATGACGGGCGAAAAGATAATTATACAGAGCCGTACGCGCATTGCCGATATGCATAAATCCGGTCGGGGAGGGGGGGAATCTTGTAACAACACTCATGGCCTGAAGGATCCTTTTCGTTTTCTTCTCTTTGATTTTTATGCATCATGCGGTAAAAGATTTAGCATATTTAATACGATAAAATAAGAGGTTTCACGCGGGTCGTGACATTTATTCATTTCCAGTACAGGCCTCTCATTCAGGGTATCAGTAACGAAATCGCAGCACAGCGCGGACGCCTGATTTTATGGAGTCCGGTTTTTCTGGCTATCGGCATCGGGTTTTATTTTTCCCTGACATCAGAACCGCCTGTTTTTATCGGAATGGGAGTTCTGGTTCTGACGGGAGCCTTGTGGGGGTTACTCTGGCCGCTCCGGCAGACGAATCGCTCCGGTTTTTTACTCTGGCTGCTGGCGGGCGGTATTTTTTTTATTGTGCTTGGTTTCTGCACGGCGCAGTTGCGGACGGAAATTGTTGCGCGGCCTTTGTTACATAAGGAAATCAATCCTGTTGACGTGCAGGGGCGCATCATTATGATTGATAAGCTTGAAGACGGGAAGGGCGTTCGCCTTATTCTTGACTGTCTTGATCTGGAAAAACTTTCTCCTGAAGCAACACCGGAGCGGATTCGTCTCAAACTTCGAGAGAACGCGGCCTTTCATATTGGTGACCGTGTTTCCGTTCTGGCCGGTTTGAAGCCCCCTTCAGCGCCGGTCTCTCCGGATGCCTTTGATTTTCAGCGTTATTCCTATTTTCAGAAAATTGGCGCATTCGGGTTTGCCTACCGGACGCCTGTCGTGATTGAAGCGGGAGCGCCTGATTCTTTCCTGCAGAAGCTGGAGAATATGCGTGAGTTTATCCGTATCAAAATCGAAACTGCGCTTCCCTATCCGGTGGCGGCGATTGCCACGGCGCTTATGACTGGCGAAAGGACAGGAATTTCCGATAGTGACTGGGACGCTTTGCGGGCTTCGGGATTGGCACATATGCTTGCCATTTCGGGGTTGCATGTCGGATTGATTGCCAGCAGTATTTTTATGGCAGTGCGTTTGTTTCTGTCTTTGTTTCCTTCGATTGTCTTACGATATCCGATTAAAAAATATGCCGCTTTTATCGCACTTCTGGGGGCTTTGGGATATACGCTGATTGTCGGGGCGACAATTCCGACGATTCGTGCTTTGATTATGACGGGGATTGTTCTGTTTGCCATTCTCATTGACCGCGTGGCTATTTCTCTGCGGCTTGTGGCGATTGCTGCTTTTACGGTCTTGCTGTTTTTACCGGAATCATTAATAGGCGCCAGTTTCCAGATGTCTTTTGCTGCTGTGACAGCGCTGATTTTCGGGTTTGAGCAGATCCGGCCTTACTGGTCACAATGGTATCGGCAGGCCGGATTATTTCGCCGTCTGCTGCTCTATTTTGTCGGAATCAGTATTACAACGGTTGTTGCAACACTGGCCACCGCGCCACTGTCGCTGTTTCACTTTCAGCAACTCGCGGTTTATAGTCTGCTTTCCAATCTTTTTGCGATTCCGGTTATGGCATTTATTGTTATGCCCTGCGCGGTTCTGAGTTATGTATTGCTCCTTTTGGGGTTGCAGGATATCGCGCTTTATCTCATGGGGAAAGGGATCGGGGTTATTCTATCTATTGCCCACGGGGTCACGGAGATGCCGCTGTCAACATGGACACCCTCTGTCATGCCCCTGCCGGTTCTGCTTTTTTTTACTGGCGGGATGCTGTTTATCATTCTGTGGGAGGGAAAAGGGCGGCTTCTTGGAATCCTGCCTATTCTCGCGGCTGTTCTGGTGGCGGGTCTGTATCAGCAACCGGATATTCTGGTGTCTTCTTCCGGCAAGCTCGTGGCGCTGCGTGATCCGCAGGGTCAGCTATGGGTCAATAGCAAGCGGAGTGAGCGCTTCACCGCCGAAGTCTGGGCGCGGCGGAACGGGCAATTGCCGGAAGATTTAAAGAAATGGAACGAAAACCCGGATATTTTATGTGATGAAACAGGCTGCCGAACTTTCTGGAACGGGCGTAAATTTGCTCTGGTAACCCATGGTTCAGCGCAGGCAGAGGATTGCGCATGGGCAGATGTTCTTGTTTCAACGGAGCCTTTGCGCGTGAAAAACTGCCATGCCGGAATTGATATTGACCGTTTTGATTTGTGGCGCAATGGCGCTTATGCCGTCAAACTAGACGGGACATTCCGTGCTGTTGAAGTAGAACGGGGAACACGGCCATGGGTGATATCAAATCAGCGATAGAAGGTTATTTTGTTTATTATTTTTGTATGAGTTCAGGAGATAATAACCGATCCGTATTTATGAATCTGAATATAAAATTTATTATAGAACCCTCTGCAAAAGACTGTAAAAATCCTGTAGAATCATTTCATGCAAACGAGCA
>PFTR01000128.1 GCA_002789675.1 Alphaproteobacteria bacterium CG_4_9_14_3_um_filter_47_13
ATTCAGACAACTGTCGAAGAGTTAATAATGTCTTATTCTTAACAAAAATTACTATAAGAGTTGCTGATTATTGGCTTTCCGGCAGATCATATTCCACGGCAGCAGTTCGTGCAGCCGGTTGATGGGATGAGCGGCAATGTGGTCAATTACTTCACGTAAATAGCTTTCCGGATCGCCTCTTTGCACTGTGATTTTCGTGCCTTAATACGACAAATATCTTTATGAATTTCGACACTTGGCTGAAAATGCCTTCCTGCATCTCAAGTGTTGGCGCGGCATCTTCACAAGATACGCAAAAAACACAGCCTCTTTCCTCGCCGCCGTCCAAATCAGATGTATTGCTCTTTGGGCTAGAGTATTCTGCATTCAATTCCGGTTATATCCTGAATTTCTGAAGTAGCTGAGACATTCCTGTTCGGAAAAGAGGCTAATCAATCGGCCAATGGTTTTCCAGAGCGCATCGAATGACCTTGCCATGGCTTTACGCAGGAATGCTTTGAATTTGGAAAAGATCTGCTTGATGGGGTTCATATCCGGGGAATAAGGCGGAAGGTAGAGGATTTTTGCGCCTTTGGCTTCGATCAGTTCGCGGACGCCCGCGACTTTGTGGGAAGAAAGATTGTCGGCGATGACGATATCGCCCGGTTTCAGGGTGGGACATAGCTGCGTTTTTATGTAAGTCAGGAAGCGTGCGCCGACATCCCGCCTCTTCAACGCACGCGCTAAAGCGTTTCCTCAAATCGTTTGATAATGCTTTCGTTATGCGAAAAATCCTCCTTCCGCATGATTTTCGCCGATTTTATCGCGTTTGGGAATCCCCTTTCAACTCTAATTGGACAATGGATGCCCTAATATCTCGTGATTACACTATTTAGCAATTACCAACCTTTTTGTCGGTAAAGGTGAGGAAAACATAAAAATGGGCGACCGTATCGCCTTAACCTCCAGTATGCTGATTGCACGTGAAGTAATGGAAATGGATGACAAGGTCATAAAGGCCGATCTCTTAATCGAGCGTGCGTCTGAGCGTCGAGAGGACATCGGGCTGGCACAATTTCTTTCGATTTTCATCCGGAAAGAAATCTTTAATTTTAGAAATTTTCTCCGGCGCGGTAAAGAGGAAGACAATTAGGTTAATGCCTGGCTGCGGTTCTGTAGGGACAGGCGGCCATCGCCCTTCAAAAACGAAACCACACCGGATCTGGCTTTTGTCCTTGATGTTGGTGTAATGAAAAAAACAACCGCTACCAGTGATGATAGCGGTTGTCTGTGTCCTTAGCGGTAAGTGTGGTCAAAATATGGAACTCTGCAACCTATCACTATACCCCCCGGGAAAAAACCGGGTGTTTTCATGAATAAAAGAAATGCAGAAAAAGACTTATTCTTCCGTTTCGCTGTCTTTAGCCGTTTTCTTTTTGGCCGCCGGTTTTTTCTTCGGTTTAGCCTCTTTTACGGCCTCGCCTTCAGCGTCCTTGCTATCTTTATTCAAAGCCGCGCCAAGAATATCACCAAGAGATGCACCGCTTTCAGTCGAGCCGAAAGTTTCCAGCGCCTGTTTGTCCTCATCAATCTCGCGTGCCTTGATCGACAGGGACAGTTTCTGTGATTTTTTATCAACAGAAACAACTTTGGCATCGACTTTTTCACCGATGGCAAAACGATCCGTGCGCTGCTCGGAACGTTCCCGTGAAAGATCATTTTTCTTGATCGTTCCCGTGATGCCTTCCTTGATCTCGACTTCGATCTCTTTGTCACTCACCGCTGTAATTGTTCCGGTGACAATAGCACCTTTCTGAAGACTGCTCATGGCACCTTCATTCGGGTTTTCAACCAGTTGCTTGATCCCAAGGGCAACGCGTTCTTTTTCCGGCTCGATTTCAAGGATTTTCACTTTAATCATTTTGCCTTTTTCAAAGGCTTTCAAAGCCTCTTCACTTGAATCGCTCCAGGAAATATCGGAGAGGTGAACCATCCCGTCAATTTCAGAATCAAGACCGATAAACATACCGAATTCAGTAATGTTACGAATTTCTCCTTCAAGAACTTCTCCGGTTTTGTGCGCACTGGCAAATTTAATCCACGGATTTTCATTGCACTGTTTGATACCAAGGGAGATACGACGTTTTTCTTCGTCAACCTCAAGCACCATCACGTCAATTTCCTGAGACGTAGAAACGATTTTCCCCGGATGGACATTTTTCTTGGTCCATGACATTTCGGAAACATGGACAAGTCCTTCAATTCCCGGCTCAAGTTCAACAAAAGCACCATAATCAGCGATATTATTGACAACGCCTTTATAACGGTCACCAATTTTATATTTTCTGGTGATGCCTTCCCACGGATCATTCTCAAGCTGTTTCATGCCAAGGGAAATACGCTGGTTTTCCTCATTGAAACGGATGACCTGAACATCAATCGTCTGGCCGACATGCAGTGCTTCTGACGGATGGTTCACACGTTTCCATGAAATATCGGTGACATGAAGCAAGCCATCTACACCGCCAAGATCAATGAAAGCGCCGTAATCGGTGATGTTTTTGACAACACCCTGCAGCACTTGACCTTCTTTAAGATTTTCCATGAGTTCGCTACGGACTTCATCACGTGACTCTTCAAGAACCGCACGGCGTGACACAACAATATTGCCTCGGCTGCGATCCATTTTAAGAATGTGGAACGGTTGCGGTGTTCCCATCAGCGGCGATACATCGCGTACCGGACGGATATCAACCTGTGAACCCGGCAAGAAGGCAATCGCCCCGCCCAGATCGACAGTAAAGCCGCCTTTAACACGGCCAAAGATAATGCCTGTAATAGGCTCGCCTTTTTCGTATTGTTTTTCAAGGTCAACCCAGACCTCTTCCCGGCGGGCTTTTTCACGCGAGAGAACGGTTTCGCCATTGCGATTTTCCATACGCTCGACAAAGACTTCGATTTTATCGCCGACTTTGATTTCCGGTTCTTCGCCCGGAGAGCTGAATTCCCGTAGCGAGATTCTTCCTTCGGATTTGAGCCCGACATCAATGACCGCGAAATCGGCTGTCATACCAACCACGCGTCCCATTATAACATTTCCTTCAAAGCTGTTTTTTTCGTTCATAGACTCGGAAAGGAGAGCAGCAAACTCCTTTGAATCTTCCTGATCTTGTAATCTTGAGGCTTTTTGTGCCATAGTTTTCGTCCTTTTCTTTGTATGTAATAAGACAGGGAACACGCCCGGCAAGCCGGTATATAACGTGCTGTATCCTTTACTGTCCCGGATTAATACCCAGCCTGCCCTTTATCAGTAACAAAGCTTTTTCAAGAACGTCATCAATGCTCATTGCGCCTGTATCAAGCAGAATGGCATCTTCTGCCGGTTTCATGGGCGACGCTGTGCGCTGTGAATCCCGACGATCACGTTCCTGCATATCTGCCAAAACGGTGTCATATGTAAGGGAAATTCCTTTGGATTGCAACTCTTTATAGCGTCTTTGGGCACGAATCCCGATATAGGCATCAATATAGAGCTTAAAATCCGCCTCCGGACAAACCACCGTCCCGATATCACGGCCATCCAGAACCACGCCTTTTGCCGCATCGGGAGGATTTCTGGCAAAATTGCGCTGATATTCCAGCAGAATAGTGCGCACCCCGGAAATTGCCGCCACTTTTGAAGCCGCTTGCCCGACCCCATCGCAACCCAGCGCCGGATTTTGCAGATCTTCTGGGTGCAGATCTATTTGAATCGTCTTTGCCACTCTGATCGCGGCGGCTTCTTCATCCGGATTTTCGCCGTCCCGTAACAGGGCATAACCGATATAACGGTATAACTTTCCCGTATCCAGATAAGAAAATCCAAGGATTTGGGCAAGATTTCGGGCAAGAGTCCCTTTGCCGCTGGCGGCCGTACCATCAATGGCGATAATGTATTTTTTCATCATTATTTCTAGATCATATGCACTTTACAACTGTTTCCGTTCAAACATTTTTCTAAAATCTCCTGCTTTGACCACGCCTGTTATGAGGATTACAAGACCATAAACGATAGCGCCGCCGCCGATCAGAATGACTAAACCGCCAATTTGCAGGAATTGGTCGCTGTCTTCCAGATAAATATCAAGCAATGGTTTTTTAGCAAAATACAGATAACCCGCCATTAACGAACATGCCAGAAGAATGCGGATAAATGCTTTTTTAAAGCGCGCATCAAGCCGTGTTTCTGCCGCGCCTTTCAGACCCCGTGCGAGCAGGGATATCTGGAGCCATCCTGCCATAGCGGTTCCGGCGGCAATGCCGACAACACCGACTTTGGCACCAAGGACAAGATAAAGGCTGATCCCGATATTAAAAAGGGTCGAGACAACCGAAGCCTTCACAGGCGTCACCGTATCCTGTTTTGACCAGTAGGCGGTGGAATAGACTTTGACAGCAATATAAGCCGGCATCCCCAGCGCATAAGCCGTGAGAACGAAAGCGGTCATGGCGGCATCCTCGAAACTGAACGCGCCGTGCCGGAACAGGGTGACAATCACCGGAAATGACACCATGAAAAGTCCGATGGCACAGGGAAGCGCCAGCAATGTGCAAACTTCCAGCGCTCTGTTAAATAAATGATTTGCGACCTTTGTATCTTTTGTTGCAAACGCCTTTGACATCATCGGCAGCAGCGCCGTCCCGACCGCAATCCCGACCATCCCCAGCGGCAACTGGTTCAGGCGATCCGCATAATAAAGATAGGAAATCGACCCCGTCGCCAGAAGCGAGGCAATAATCATATCCGCAAAAAGATTCAGATGCATGACACCCGCGCCAATGACCCCTGGCCCCATTAGTTTGAAAAGCCTTTTAATCCGGCTGTTAAAATGTGGTCTGACCAGCCTTAGTCTGACACGCGCCCGCCTTATACTGATATAAAGCAGGGTACACTGGAGAATTCCTGCGGTAAAAACCCCCCATGACAGCGCGTGTCCCGGCGTTTCAAATTTTCCGGACAATAATAAGGCGGTAATCAGGCACAGATTAAAGAAAATTGGCGCCATGGCAAACGGTGCAAAGCGCTCATGCGCATTCAGGACCCCGCCCATCAACGCCGCCAGCGACATGAAAAGAAGATAGGGGAATGTGACCCGCGAAAATTCAATCGCCAGAGGATAGCGGGCTTCGTCCCCGTAAAATCCCGGGGCAATGCCATGAATAATCCATGGCATAACCAGCATCGCCCCCATCGTAATCGCCAGTAAACACCAGAGCATCACCGCAAAGGCATTGCTTGCAAAAGCATCCGCCCTACCAGATCCTTCTTTTTCCAGTGCTTCGGAATAAAGTGGTACAAAAGAAACGCTGAAAGCGCCTTCTGCCGTAATTCTCCGGAACAGATTGGGAAGTTTGAGCGCCACAAAAAATGCATCCGCCACCGGTCCTGCACCGAGAATTGAGGCCGTCAGGATATCGCGCGTAAATCCGGCAATCCGTGATAAACCCGTAAGACCGGCGACCGTTGCCATTGCCTTCATTAATTTCATGATGTGTATTTACTATAGAGTCCCTCTCTTGTCACGCACTGTCACAGTCTGTCTTTCCAGGGCACAGGCCTGCATAATTAAAATCTGTAAAAAACCTCCGTGACAATTCCAAAAAATTACTGTAGTTTCTCGTTCATAGTGAAAAGCCGCTATAGCTCAGTGGTAGAGCGCACCCTTGGTAATTCGGAAAATTGCCTGCCCGCGTGGAAACATACGGGAAAGAACTGCTCAAATTCGGGGAAACCTCCCGGGTCAGAACATGACCTCTGGCAATCCCGAGCCAAGCCTCTCGAAGAGAGGAAGGTGTAGAGACTAAACGGGCAGCACCTAAAGTTCTGACACATTTTTGTGTGAGGGCTACGGTGAAGAGAGAGTCCAGACTACAAAGCCTTTTTTAAAAGGTGGCGGTGAAAACCGTAGTGGTATGAAGGGTGAGGCCGAGAGTTCAATTCTCTCTAGCGGCACCAGGCTTCGTTCTTCGAACTTCGCCTGGCAAGCCGTAGGCGAAGACAGGCTAAGTTTGATATAGAACGGAGCCTGCCCGGCGTAATTTGAATGCAATGAAAACGAAGACGGGCTGCAATGTCATGAAACACGTCTATATTCTCAGAAGCATACCTTACCCCGACCAAAAATATATCGGCATCACAGCGAATATAGATGCAAGGCTGAAAGAACATAACGCTGGCAATGTTCTCCATACATCGAAATTCATGCCATGGGCGCTTGTTACGTACACAACGTTTTTCGATGATCAAAAAGCATTTGAGTTTGAAAAATATCTTAAATCCCATTCTGGCCGTGCATTTGCCAGCAAAAGACTTCTCTAAATGATTGATAACGCTCAAATCACGACTTGTCCGGCGTAGCCTTTAGGCGAAGACGGAAGCCTCACCCTGATGGAGAAGAGAGAAAGTTAAGAGAATATTAAATCATCTACAGTAACATTGGGGAAAACTAAGAAGGCAGGGTGTGTAAATGTCAGATATTGAACTTGATGAAATTTCTCCAAAAAACATTGAAATTTTCGTACGGCAAATTTCTGGTAATATAGACTTACCTCTTGCCCAGGGGGTGCAGCATGAAGGACTCAACAGGCAGTTTGGGGAATTCGAAGATTTGCCGGAGCCGGTTCAAAACATAATCGAGGAAATCAGAGCAGCAGATTCAATAGCCGAAAAAGCCGCCATCGCACATAATTTTTCTCTTACCTATATCAAACCCGAAATGCAATTTGGCGGTCGGTTGGGGCAGGAAAGAAACGTGTCGTTTTCTGAACTGGCGAAAGATCCCAGAGGAGATTGTGACGACTACGCTAAATTTAATGCTGGACTTCTATTATATGGCGGTGTCGATCCGCGTAATATTTTCAGAATGCAGGGCATGATGAAATATGAATCAGGGTTGGGCACCATTCAGTCCGGTCATGCCTTCGTCGTGGTACAAGATGAAAACGAATATGTTCTTCTGGATAATAACCTCGCGGACACACCAATAATAACGCCTGACAACCCGGTTGTTCATTCAAATCTGTTTACCAACGGTATTAATGTGCCCAATTTACCTGCTGACCAAATGGAAACTACAGCCGAAATCGTATTTTTGTCTTCAGCTATTGATGGGCGCGGTACGCCTTTTGAAAATGAGGCAGCATTGGCACAATTGACGGATTACATGACGACATTTATTCAGACAATGGAAGATAATTTGCCCAAAACATCCAAAAGTTTGAATGACTCATTTGGTGCGGCAACGCAAGGGCAAGGTGTTAATGTGCCTGAAAATGTGCAGGAAAACCACTACCCGTCAAATCCCTCTGAAGAAGTGCCTGCTATGAATAAAACAAATACGGTACCGACTCCCACATAAAATGCAGAGGAAAAAGTTTTGGAATATTCATTGTCGTATTATGTAGCGTAGGTCGTGAATTCGTATTAAAATGAAAGATGCGTAAAAATGCTCGTGCGATGTTTTGCCATTAAAAACAATCGCTTACAGCGGAGAAAAATTTCTATTTAGTCAACTGTGCTGCACCAGGCTTCGTTCTTCGAACTTCGCCTGGCAAGCCGTAGTTTGAATGTAATGAAAACGAAGACGGGCTATTAAGATTATGAAGCATGTTTATATTTTAAAAAGCACCCTGATCAAAAATATATCGGAATAACGACAAACATTGATGCAAGGCTGAAAGAGCACAATGCTGGCAATGTGCCTCATACGTCAAAATTTATGCCTTGGGAGATTGTGACGTACACCACGTTTTTCAACGATCAAAAAGCATTCGAGTTTGAGAAGTATCTTAAGTCCCATTCGGGCAGGGCATTTGCTGCCAAAAGGCTGATTTGATAACGCTCAAATCGCGAAGTCCACACCCCGGAGAGGTGGTCCCAGAAAATCGGACATGTTGCTAAGGTGGAATTCTGACATTAAAACGAAAGGGATCTACTGATATGACAAAA
>PFTR01000056.1:0-5875 GCA_002789675.1 Alphaproteobacteria bacterium CG_4_9_14_3_um_filter_47_13
TATTACTCTGCCTCTACGCCTTCACTACCATAATATGCAAATCATTCACAGAGGTTTATTCAGCCAACGAACCACAGCCAGAAAGTATCAAAAAAAAACCTGACAGGCTGCTATCAGATTTACTTAAAAAACTCCATAAGCGGGGATCACCATACCGCCAATGGCAGCAATAATTGGCAGAGCTGCTTTGCGGACGCTGGCCAGTTCACCGACAAGGATTTCATGTTTGAGTTCCAGTCCAACGACGAAGAAAAACAATGCCATCAAACCATCATTGACCCAGTGATGCAATGATGCAATATGTTTTCGAGTTTTATGGAGCCAAGCGTAAAGTCCAGAGACGGGTTGCGACCCATGGCAAAAGCGTTCATGATAACGGCGACAAGAAGCGCCGTTATCGTACCATTCTACCCGATGAACAGAGCCGTCAGACCGGCCAGCAGAATTAAAGTTTTCAGCGTGTTCATCCGTTACGCCGCTTTCTTTTCCTGCATCTTTGTAACGCCGACGGCTTTCTTTTCGTCATTGCCGATTTTAAGCTTGCGGGTTCCGCGTGCGGCTCCCTCTTTTTTTGGGACTTCAATAATCAGGACATTATGCTTGAGCATCACTTCCGCGCTCGCAGGATCGGCATCCTCCGGCAGGGCGATGGTGCGCCTGAACGGCGCGGTGCAACATTCACGGTGAATATAACTCTCTCCGTCAGCCGACTTGTGACGTTCTTTCCGCCCCTCAATAATCAGGGCATCTTCCGCTGCGGACACATCCAGATTTTCCTCGGCCAGCCCCGGAACATCCGCATAGACGATATAGCCTTTCTTATTTTCAACAATATCAACATAAGGCGCGGTATGGCTGCCCATCGCCCACGGCGCCAACATCTGGCGCACATTGAAGCTTTCGCTGAATAGCCGATGAATATTCTGCTCAAATGTTTCAAACAGATCCTGTTCACCCATCCACACATCCGGCGGCAGAAAAGGCCAGGACATACGGCTTAAATTCTGGTTCAATTCTTTTTGCATATTAAACAATGGCCTCCACCATAAGGCATCTACAGGATGGATTTTCTCTTTATGTACAGTCAGTGTCCGGGGCATTTTCTTTTCCTTTCATTGTAAAATCTGTGATGACCAACGCTACAAAAAGAAATTAATCACCATCTTGACGGAGATGATTTGATTTTTATCAAGAAATCTGGGAATAGTGTTATGATTTGAAAATATTTAATATTTACTTGATTTATTTTTGGATTCTGGAAAATAAATGTGCATATCCGGAGCTTTAATCTTTTCCTTGCCGAAGCGCTGCGCCAGCCATGCCTGCCAAGGGTAAAGTGAGCGTAGCTGTCATATGGAGCCAAACTACGTATTTTTTGGCTTTAGATCACCATTATAAACAAAAATAGTTTACATAGAATTATTCCTTTCGTTTAACGATTTTTGCCAGAGATTTAAGAAGAATCTGTATTGCTTTCGTTAATAACCTGGGGGAGAGAACGCCATAGCTATAGGGAATTTCCTCATGGTTTGGAATATGCCTTAAATCCGAGCCCGGCCAGATAAAGCGATTAACCTCTAAACACACAATCCATGAGCGTTCGCTATCAAGGTTTAAATGCTCTTTGACTTTTAGAGGAATTTCTATGGCCATATCCGAATTTTCCGGTTCCTGTGTGCATAATGGCCGCGACAGTCACAACCGTTTCATCCCCTGCGGTCATTTTTTGACAGAATGATTGCACATGGATGGTTTTTACCCCCCTCCTCCCGGCCTGCTTTATATTCTTTGCGCCAGAGATAGGAATAGCTGATAACAAGGTCGGGGAACGGGTCAGGCCGCATGAGCTCAGATAAACAGCGACAGGCTTTAGCCCGTGAAATGGCGCTATATCTCTATTGAAGCAGAAGAGAAATCCTGTTTTTTTCTGAAGCTATGCAGCCGCGATCAGATCCGTTAAAACTTCACGTCCGCCGCCGACACGATTCATATGATCATGGACATGGCTGCGTAATGCCTCAATATCAGAATCGTTTTTATAAAAATGCGTTGCCTTTTCAATCGTGCGGTAATCAATGGCAATGCCTTTTTGCGCCCGAAGTTTTTGTACCAGCTTTTCAACATAAGGCTCTGGAACAAAACTGTCCTGCATTCCTTGCAAAATCAATCCTGATGTGGGACATGGAGCAAGAAAGCTGAAATCATAAAGATTGGCAGGCGGAGAAATTGAAATAAATCCTTTCACTTCCGGTCTTCGCATTAAAAGCTGCATTCCGATCCATGCACCGAAAGAAAATCCACCAACCCAGCTGTAAGGGGCATTGGGATTAAGATCCTGCATCCAGTCCAGCGCGGAAGCGGCATCACTCAGCTCGCCCTCGCCCTTATCATACATGCCCTGGCTGTGACCAACACCGCGAAAATTAAAACGTAACGTCGAGAATCCTCGTTCAACAAAAGTCTGGAATAGATGATAAACGACTTTGTTATTCATAGTGCCACCATGCTCGGGATTAGGATGAAGCACAATCGCGAGCGGCGCGTTTTGCATTTTCGAATGCGTATACCGGCCTTCAAGGCGTCCGGCAGGACCGTTAAAAATTATTTCCGGCATTTGTCCCCACTTGCTTTTATTTTATTTAAAAATCTCTACTTCAAGCCAGAACACAGATTTTTTTATCTTTTTTAATTTCTGTGCTGCGATTTACCCCTAAACCCTAGCTTGTTAGAAGGTATAGCAAACTATAGGGATACAATTCAAGAATTTATCATAATTCATTGATATTGTTGTGGATAATTAGAAAAATGATTTCGGTTGTATGCAGAGGTTCGGCGCAAAATCAAATTTTTATGAATTATATTATAAAGTATAGCGCCAGATCACGGATCTTAATTCGGCGATACCTGTTTCCCTGTGGGCGCTGGTAAACATAATATCATTCATGGCGGCACCGTGTTTTTTCAGAACTGGCACAATATCTGTTTCAAGCTTATGGCGTTGATCCTGCTTTGTTTTATCAGATTTGGTAAGGATAATTCTGTAGGAGACAGCCGTTTCATCAAGCATCTTCATAATTTCAAGATCACTGTCTTTCAGACCATGGCGCGAATCGATCAGCATAAAAACGCAGCGTAATGCAGGCCGTCCCCGTAAATAGGCACGGATCAGAGTGTCCCACTCCTTCTTTTGCGCTTTGGAGACTTTGGCATAGCCATAGCCGGGAAGGTCAACAAGATAAAGAGCATCTCCGAGATTAAAAAAATTAAGCTGTTGTGTTCGTCCTGGCGTATGTGACATGCGTGCCAGTGTTTTCCGCCCGGTCAGTGCATTTACCAGAGATGATTTTCCGACATTGGAGCGCCCTGCAAAGGCAATTTCCTGAAAACCGGATTCAGGCAACTGATCAAGGGATGCCACCCCCACAACGAAATCACAGCGCCCCGCAAAAAGTTTTCGGGCACTTTCTATTTCCTGCTCGGTAAACTCCTGATCCATTTTTCAGCTTTTTTTCTTTTTCGATTTTTTCGGTTTGGGTCTGGACACAGGTTTTTCTTCTTCCTCTGTCTTCTTGTCCTTGTCCTCACCAAAAAGGGCTTCTTCTATATCATGCTCGATCATTTCAAGCTCGGGATGGACGGCAGGTCCCTCTGTGATTTTCTTTTCCATTTCTTTTTGTTCCTTGCTTTTGAACAAATGTGGCTCAACGCCCATGGATTTCATGATGATATATTGCTGGAGTACCGATAGCCCATTGCTGAAGGTCCAGTATATCACGAGACCGACAGCATATTGCGAAAGGATATAGGTAATGAAAAATGGCATGAAATTCATCATGGCTTTTTGCATTTTATCCTGCGGCGGTGGATTCATCATTTTTTGCAGAACCATAAAAACAAACATAAAACATGGCCATGCCCCGATCATTAACATTGAAGGCGGAGACCATGGAATAAGACCAAAAAGATTGAAAATTGTTGTTGGATCCGGTGCAGAAAGATCGTTGATCCAGCCATAAAAAGGCGCATGACGCATTTCAACTGAAATCTGTAAAACTTTAAACAGGGCGAAAAAGATTGGGATCTGGATAATAATGGGCAGACATCCCGCCATGGGGTTCACTTTTTCTTTTTCGTATAATTTTACAAGCCCTGCCTGTAATTTTTCCTTGTTATCCGGATATTTTTCACGAAGCTCCTTCATTTGTGGAGCGACTTTGCGTAGCGCCGCAAAGGAGCGATAGGATGTATTTGCCAAAGGAAAAACAAAAATACGGACAACAAAAGTCAGCATAATAATGCCAAGCCCAAAATTTCCGGCAAAATCTCCCAGCCAGTGCAGCAGATAAAAAAGTGGCTTGGTCAGGAAATAATACATGCCAAAATCAAGGGCAAGATCAATATGCTCCCATCCCATTTTCTTGCCGTAACTTTCAAGGGCACTCAGTTTCTTGGGGCCGACATAAATATTGGTTGTATTCTCCAGAATATTGCCAGGCGCAATTGCCTGCCCCTGCCCCATAATATCGACCTGATAACGTGGCTGGGTCTGTCCGGTGCTTTCGTCAGGCCGGGCATAAAGAAACCGGAATTTTCCGCCATCCTGATTTTCGGGAAAGAGACCCGTAAACCAGTACCGTTCCGTTAAGGCAATCCAGCCCTTATCGGCAAGAATTTCCAAAGGTTTTTTATCAACAATTTTTTTATACGATAATTCAATCAACTTATTATCAACATAGCCGATGGGTCCTTCATGGATAATCCAGCTCCCATACAGATCTTCAGGACGACCCTGTTGCGTCATAACCGAAAATGGATAAATAGTAATATTGTGATCTGTCTGATTAAGGACACGCTGGGTTACTTTGAAGAGATAGCCGTCATCAATGGTGATATTCTGCTCAAAGCGTAATCCTGTTCCGTTTTCCCAATAAAGTGTTATGGGGGTTTGAGGTGTTAGAATATTCTGACCGTGATCGTCTTTTATCATCCATTTTGTATTTTTATCCGGAACAGCCTGCTCTTTCGCAGCAGAAACCCAGCCGAAATTCGTATAACGCGGATGAAGTGAGTCCATGGGTGAAAACAGATTTACATTTTCACGTTTTTTCAAGCTCTTGTAATAATCATGCAGGCTGACATCGTCAATGCGCCCACCGACCAGAGAAATAGAGCCAAATAAATGTTTGCTTTCAATTTTAAGTCGTGCTGAATGCGTGATAATCTCATCACGGGTTTGCGGGATTTTAACCGCTGCACCATTTACTTCAGGAAATTCCTGCTGCATTAGACGCTGTGCTTCCTGTGCCTGCGTAAATTGTTCCATCTTTGGCTTCAGCAGAAAATGGTCATACAAAACCCATACAGCAATGGCCAGAACAGCAAAGGTCAATAAATTCCGCAGATCATCAGGATGCATTGGATCCTTGTCATTATTCATCATGGAGCGGATTGCCTTTCACTTCTGAGCCAGTTTTACAGGCTCAGGGTTATTTTTTTATATTTCTTATGCTGCGTTTATAGCCCATGAAAAGTCTCCACGTAAACTGTTTTGGTACAGGATCGTTAAAATCAGCTTTATGCCAGGGATGACATTTCAGAATACGCCTGATTCCCAGCAGAAAACCTTTTAAAATTCCGTGGCTTTCCATGGCTTCCAGCATATAGGAGGAGCAGGTTGGGTAAAATCGGCAGCGCGGGGCAAGAAAGGGCGAGACCAGAAAACGGTAACAATGGACAGGTGTTCTGACAATAATCTGTTTAAAAGAGGTCATGTGTGATCCGTTTTCAGACAATTAAGTTTGCCCAGACACCATTTCAGATCTTTTTGTATATCCGAATAGGAGCGGGACAGGGTTTCTGGTCTGCCAACCAGAAT
>PFTR01000056.1:5910-34700 GCA_002789675.1 Alphaproteobacteria bacterium CG_4_9_14_3_um_filter_47_13
CCATCCGGACTGTCACCAATTTGTAAAACAAGCCCTTTGGCAATCCATTTACGGTTTTCTTTCTGGACGCGCAAAAAATCAGACCGCTTTTGAAGGCGGTCTATTTCATCTATCTGTTTTTTTAAAGCGAACATAAATGTTACCGGAGTAATGTAACGGTAACCTTCCTCAATCAGGCGGACAGACGTTTACGGCCTTTGGAACGGCGACGCGCCAAAAGAGCTTGCCCCATTCTTGTCGCCATGCGTGCACGAAAACCGTGACGGCGTTTGCGAACCAGACGACTGGGCTGGAATGTACGTTTCATATTACGGATCTCCGTTTCTTTAGTTTTAAGTCTTTTTTATGTCTTTAATCGAACCGATACAACGGCAGATTATTACAGGAATTGGGTTTTATACCTATTTTTCCATTTTGTGTCAATCTTTCCATTTATTTTACAGAAGAATTTTTATTTGCTCCAATTTAAAATTTTCTTTGACGAAAGCCGAACAAAATCATAACTTTGTAATAAATACCTTGCCCCTATAATTATGTATGGCATGATGGCAAGTATATTACAGTTCGCATAAACGAAAAAGAAGGATCGTAAATGTACGATGATAATAACTGGAATCCGGTAACGGGTGATGAGCTGGCGGGTTTTCTTGACCAGATCAATCCTGTCGATGGTAAATTCAAAGTTTCTCCGGAAACCACGTCTGTTGCATGGCGACAACTGCCTTTTTATGAGCGGGTCGTCCTTGTTCGTGTCAAAGAACCGGGCTGGACTCCCAGAAATTTAAATATTTACTATCTGACTATTGATGGTAATTTATACCGTTTAAACGGGACATCTCCCCCAATTCACGAAGTCAATGCATTGGCACCGGTTAAAATAACCGAGGAAAATGTTCTCGAGTATCTACGGTTTTTCTGTTATTTCGTCCGTGGTGAAGAAGGCCCGTTCCTGATTGCCGAGGATATTAACAATCCCGATATGCCAAAAGATATGGATGATCAGACCCGTACTGTTGTCGAAGGCACTATCCGTGCGGCCAGCTATGAAGGCAAGAATGAACAGGGATTTTTTCTCTGTGATGGGGTTGTTTTCTATTCCAACGCCCTATTCATCGCGAATTTCGCCGTGCAGCCCAGTGGCATGATTGAAATGCTTGATGATGAGCCAATTGCTGCTGATCTTCCTTCCAAGGTCGATTCGCCGATTGCCTGATACTCTTTTTCTTAATTGAAATCAAAACGCCATCTTGCATGGTGTTTTGATCTTCGTTACACTTCATATAGTATCGAGTCGGAAAAAATATCTTTTTTCCATTTCCTGTTTATAATTGTCAATAAATTGTTCCACCATGGAATAGAGCCTGTGAAAAAAACGCTTTGTACCCTGATTTTTCTAATAAGCTTAAGTGCCGGTGCTGCAAATGCATGGGCGCAAACCAGCCGTTTGTATTTTGCCGGATATTTAGGGCTGAATACGTTCACGGAAAGTAATTTCAGTGAGACAACAACGGGTATTGATGGGGATATCGAGTTTAAAAATGCCATTTCTCTGGCCGGGGCAATCGGGTTGCGTCTTACGCCCCAATGGCGGCTGGAGGCTGAAATATCCCACCGTAGCGCGGATCTTGATCGTGTGGATTATGCCGCCGGAAGTCTTAAAATTGGCGGGGATGTCACAAGCTGGCTCTATCTGCTGAATTTATATTATGATACAAATTGGGACTGGAAAAATTTCCAGCCTTTTTTTACGGCAGGTGTCGGGTTTGCCTCGCATGAAGCCCAGATTGATAATGGTGCAGGACTTATTCCGCAAGCCACGGATGATTCCATCGGTTTTGCCTATTCTATCGGGGGGGGGCTTAAATACCGTCTTAATCCAGAAATGGCGATTACCAGCAATTACCGCTATGTCGGCACCAGCGATCTAGAAGTTGACAGCTATGATATAGAGTACAGCAATCACGAGTTCCGTCTTGGTATGGAATATGATCTGCCCGTAGACTGGCTTGGAAAATAGCCGCCTTATTTTCTGTCCTGTTTTTAAACTCTTGCACCTTTGCAAGCGGCGCTATAATCATCATAGATATATTATAAAGCAGAAAGCATCGTGAGCATGAAAAATCCGGATGTTATTATCATAGGCGGCGGGCTCGCCGGATTAACGTTGACAGCGCTGATGGCCGAGAAAAATGTCAATGTTCTTTGTATTGATCGTGAAAAACCACAGGAAACATTGCTGGATGATTTTGACGGGCGCACAACCGCAATTTCCTATGGTTCACAAAAAGTGTTGCAGGAAGCCGGAATCTGGTCATCCCTTGAAAAGGACTGCTGCCCGATTGAGTCCATCCGGATACTTGATGGAGGAAGTCCGGTTTTACTGGAGTTTGAAAGCAGAGAAGTCGGCGGGAAAACTTTTGGCTGGATTGCTGAAAACCGTTTGATCCGCAATGCTCTTTATAAAAAAATTACATCACAGAGACAGGCGGGACTAATTGCACCCGCAGTCGTATCCGGATTTTCCGTAGATGAAAAAAACGCCCATGTTTTTCTTGATGATGGCACGACGTATAATGCCCCTTTGGTGATTGGCGCAGACGGGCGCTTTTCCTTTACCCGCGAGTGGATGAAAATCGGGACGCGGCAATGGTCGTATAAGCAGCGTGCAGTAATCTGCACTGTTATTCATGAAAATGCGCATAATAATATTGCTGTCGAGCATTTTCGTCCGGAAGGTCCTTTTGCGATTTTGCCAATGTGCGATGATAAGGAAGGTAAACACCGCTCCTCCGTTGTCTGGACAGAGCATGGCACAAAGCGCCATTCCGCGCTGCATTATACACAGGATGTTTTCGATGCCGCGCTTGAAGCGCGTTTTCCATCTTGTTACGGCGCGGTTCACCAGATTGAAAAAAGGTTTTCCTATCCTCTTTCTCTGGTTCATGCCCATCAGTATATTGCCCCGCGTATGGCGCTGGTGGCCGAGGCGGCGCATGGTATCCATCCGATTGCCGGACAAGGGCTGAATATGGGATTTCGTGATCTAGCTACGATAACAGAACTTATCAGCGCGGCCTGCAAGAACGGACAGGATCCGGGGTCAGAGGAGGTTTTAAAGCAATATCAGCAACATCGGCGTTTTGACAATATGGCGATGGCGGGAGCCACAGATTCGCTCAATAAATTATTTTCAAATGATCTAATGCCCGTTAAACTGGCACGGAAGGCAGGGTTGAGAATAGTATCCCGCCTGCCTTTTGCTAAAAAATTATTTATGAATCAAGCCATGGGCGCAGCAGGATTGTTACCCTCTATGATCAAAGACCGTGATGCAGCTTGATCATCTGGTAAAACTTAGCGAATTCTGTCATTATATGTCATTGATAAAACCCCCTGTAACAGAGGAATAAAGAACAATGCTACCGAATTACGATAATAAAGGAACGCTTCCCGGAAATGAGGATTTGATTTTTGATGTCGAGACAAACGATTTCGAGGCGCACGTGATGCAGGCTTCGATGGAAATTCCGGTGATCGTCGATTTTTGGGCACCCTGGTGTGGCCCCTGCAAACAGCTTGGCCCTGCTCTGGAGCAGGCTGTTAAAGAGGCAGGGGGCAAGGTCAGAATGGCCAAGGTCAATATTGATGATTGTCCGGAACTTGCGCAGGCGTTACGAATTCAGTCTGTTCCAATGGTTTTTGCATTTTTTCAGGGGCAGCCCGTGAATGCATTTGTTGGTGTAAAATCACAAAGCGAAATTACAGCATTTATTGATCAAATAATTAAAATGGCCGCACAGACACAGCCTGATGCCCTTGATATTCCTGCTGTTCTGGAAGAGGCGGCAACAGCGCTTTCTACAGGAAACAAGGAGCTTGCACAGTCACTTTATGTTGAAATTCTCTCGCAGGATGAAAAAAACATCCCCGCTTATACAGGTCTGATTCGTGTTTTTATTGCGGCGGGGCAATTGGAGCATGCGCAGGAAATGATAAACGAAGCGCCTGAAGACATTGTAAAAGATTCTCAATTCAAAGCCATTCAGACAGCCATGGAGCTTGCCGCTGGTGTAGGGGCTCCGGCGCAGACTGATTTAGAAGGCTTTCAAGCACGTCTTGATAAAAATCCCGATGACCATCAGGCACGTTTTGATCTGGCAATGGGGTTGTTTGCAGCTGGACAAAAGGAACAGGCCATTGACGGGATGCTGGAAATTATCCGTCGCAACCGTAAATGGGAAGATGATAAAGCGCGTTTGCAGCTTTTAAAATTCTTTGAAGCCCTTGGTTTTTCCGATCCACTGGCAATGGAAGGACGTAAAAAACTATCGTCTTTGCTCTTTTCTTGATCCGGAGAGAAGTTCGGCTCGGAAATGACCGTCTCGGCAGCGGAGAAACTCGTCATTACATTATCTAGACACGGCAATTGTTTAAAAGAATTTCATGATGCCGTTCTCAAGGCGGCTTTCAGGGAATGATCGTCCCGTGCTGCTGTTTTTTTCGGACTTTCAGGCTGGCTTTATCATTGATTTATTTGAATATATTAAGGGCGGAGTGCCGTATGAGGGTCATATTGGCGGAGCCGTTTTCTGTTCGCAGGCGCATGAGATCATCGTAAAAGACGACATCCATTACCGGGTGCAGCCAGTTTTCCACGCCCCATTTCCTGATTTCAACAAAATCATCCACCACCCGGCCATCACCCCGCACAGGATCAGCAAGAGCACTTCTTCAAACGGATACATACCTTCCACGACTGACGCAAGCCATCAAGCGCTGAAAAATAATTCAGAATATTCAAATCCTTCATGGCTATCTCCTTTCGAAAGCACTAATGAATCACATCCTGGCCAATTCAGAAATCCCCGTGCGGGGAAATTCCAAGCGATTGCCGTGGCATGACAGGGTTTAAATTGAACCCATGGTCTGGATCTGTTAGAAGGAATCATGAAAGATCTATCGTCAAGGAAACACGCCTCTGCATGGCTGCGCATTGATCTTGGGGCGCTGGCGGCAAACTATAATATTTTTAAAACACTGGCCTTGCCCGGTTGCAAGGTTGCTGGCGTTATTAAAGCGGATGGATACGGACTTGGTGTTGACCAGGTCTTTGCTGCACTGGAGACTCAATCATGCCCGTTTTATTTTCTGGCCACACTTGACGAAGCACTCCATATACGCCGTCTGACAAAAAAACCTGTCGCGGTTTTGGGTGGGCTTTATAAAGGCGCAGAAGATATTTACTGCCACGAAAACATTCTGCCAGTTCTGAACTCTCTTGAAGACATCTCAAATTGGCAGAAAAAAGCTTCCACGCTGGGGATTAAACTGCCCGCTCTTCTCCATTTTGATACAGGTATGAATCGCCTTGGTCTTGATGCACAAGAGGCGCAGACACTCTGTAGAGATCCTGCTCGAATCTCAGGTCTGGATATTCTGTATCTCATAAGTCACTTTTCTTGTGCCGATGAAAAAAATCATCCGGCGACCAAAGTTCAATATGATAAATTTGTTAAAATCTCGTCCTTTTTTCCGGCAGTAAAGAAATCTCTGGCAAACTCATCAGGAAGTTTTCGTGCAAAAGAATATCATTTTGATCTGCTGCGTCCCGGAATGGCACTTTATGGTTTAAATCCTGTGCCGGAACAGGAGAACCCTATGAAACCGGTTGTCCGCCTTGACACAAGAATTCTGCAAATTCGTTCTGTTATAAAAAACGAAACGGTCGGGTATGGCGAAACGTATCGTTTTGATAAAAACACAAGGCTGGCAACCGTTGCACTCGGATATGCCGATGGCTTTCTCCGAAGTCTGGGAAACAGTACAAACGACAGGAAAGCCGTGCTTTATTATAACGGCATTGCCTGTCCTGTGGTCGGACGCGTTTCGATGGATGCCGTGACACTTGATATCGGACATCTTGATCCTTGCCCTGTAGCCGGTGAGACCATGGAAGTCATCGGCGCGCACCAGACAGCGGATGATCTGGCCACAGCAGCCGGAACCATAGGCTATGAAATCCTGACCAGTCTGGGAAGCCGCTATTTCCGTGAATATTGCTAGATTTTTTCTATTCTTTCCATCAGAAACTCGAGCGCATTATGATAATGATTATCAATATAATCCGGCATCGGCCGGGGAGGATTCCCGTAGTGAACAAGAACAGTCCCGATCCCCATTTTTTTAGGAATATGGAGATTAGCCGCAATATCCTCGACCACGACAACCTTTTCTGGTGGCAAGTTTAATAGCGTCAGCGCCCTTTCAAAGGGAACACGGCTATCGGATTTGCGCATGAAATTAATATCCTCGATCGGAATAATATGGGTATCAGGGAAAAAATCTTTTAGTCCAATCTGCAATAATGCGCGTGTTGCCCATTCACGGGATGCGTGGGTGACCAGAATATGGTCAAACGGCGTCGTTTCAAATATTGTTACAAGATCCAGTGATTTACGAATCAGCTTCTTGTCCATAAAAGAATGAAAATCAATATGAATTTGTGTACGATCAATATCATAGCGTTCTATAAATAAATGATAGCTATGGCCAAAAATTTCATAGGATTCCAGACAAAGTGCCAGCGCCTGCTCATGGCTCATATCAAGTCCGCCTTTTAGGGCGGCTTTTGCGGCAGCAATATGGCAAAGCTGCTCAAAATCTCCTTCAAAACGATACAACGTATTATCAAGATCCCAGATAATACCGTCAAACTGCTGTAAATCTTCTCTCTTGTTATTTTCGAGCATGAAAGACTTTAAAACCTTCCTGTTCAAGGACTTTTGTCACAACTCCAAATCCATGCCGCAATATCTCTTCATAAGGCAAATGAGAATTCGCCACCATCCAGAGACTCCCGCCTTTTTTCAAGGCCAAAGAAGCCGTTTTTATAAAAAACATACCGATTGAAGACTGCATTTCCTTCCCCTCATGAAATGGAGGATTCATAATAACCCAGTCCAGTTTTGGCAAATCTTCTTGCACCTGCGTCAGGTCTATCCACCGATAGCACGATTTCCTATCAGAGGATGCCAGATTAATCTTGCATGCTTGCACTGCGCGATAATCCGCATCACAGCAATAAATCTTTTCAATTTTATGATGACGCAACACATGATTGGCCAGATATCCGTAACCACAACCGAAATCCGCTCCCGTTCCCGTTAGTTCATTGTCCGGTAGTGTTTCGGTAAGAAGTTTCGACCCTTGATCAATCTTGTCCCAGCCGAAAATACCGGGTTGCGAGATAAACTTTTTATCCAAAACAGGCTGCATCTGCCCCGCCTTGATCCAGTCCGGCGCACTATGACCTTTTTTTGTGCCCAGACCACACGACACCTTTTTTTTGACAGATGCAGTACACGCATCCCCAAAGATTCCAGATCGGCTCTTAACCGCTTGCCACCGGCATCATTAGCCGCCGCGCATACCAGAAACCCGTTTTCTGTTAAAAGATCCAGCGCTCTACCGATAAGATACTGCGTCTCCTGATGCTGCCTGCTTCCCAGCAACAGAACCAGAGGAAACATCCGGTCGGGAATTTCCGCAACAGAATTTCGTGCTTTTGATTTGAAATATTGCTGGAGAATAGTTTGCTTCGGCAAGCCGGCGCAATCCTCACCGTTTAAAAACAGAACTTCCTCTCGCGGCCACTCCATTAGACCGCTGTCAAACAATGATAATAAGGCTTTGCACGGGTCGGACATTATTCTTGTCATAGATAAAGTCATACACAGAAATAAAATGAATAAATATAGAAAAATCACGGAACCTTATAAAAACCGGTTCCGCGATAATAATGATCGTCCCTGAAAAAGAGGACTCTTTTTCACCCTATGTTAAACAACAACATGCTGGTCAACAGTCAGATTACCGTTGGCCAGAAGATCGGAAAGACCAGTTCCTGCCAGCCCTCCCTGAAATGTTACCAGTGCAATAAAATCGGTTCCCTGCCCGTCAGCATTTACCTGAAGCTCTGTATTGCCTCCATTATTCACAAGCTGCATAAAATCATGAATGTTGCTGGTATTCGCATCAAAGCCTTCCAGAATATCGGTAATATTCACAATATCTCCGTTGCTGCCTTGTTCAAAATCCATAATAATATCCCCCGCATCAGAAAGGGACTGGAACAGGAATATATCCGCGCCCTGATCTCCATAAAGTGTATCCATGCCCGCCCCGCCAACAAGCACATCATTTCCTATACCCCCATGAAGAATATCATCGCCATCTCCGCCTAATAAGATATCGGCATCATCAGCTAAAAGCGTGTAGCTTGTCTTGGTCTGAACAGTAATATCAAAAACAACATCATTATAATCAGCATCGCCTAGATTGGGCAAATCCTCAAAACCGATACGTAGCGTACCGCCATCTGTGCCATCCATAATACCGGAAACAACGTGGATCTCTCCGTCAGAGTTCAAATTCGTGCCTCCACCTTTTGTCGTTGTATGGTAAATATGATTATTACTGCCGACAACCGTTTTTTCAACGGCACCATCATAAAATATCAACTTTATATCATTTTCATTATCCGCAATATTGGCGAGTCGTTCATCACCAAGTCCGTGATGATAGATAAATTTAAACTCACCATTTTCGAGGTCGTAATTGCTAAAATTATTATTTTTATTGGCACCATTAGCGATCATAAAAAATCCGAAATCCGTATCCGGCGCACCGGGAAGATTAATTGTGGCAGAATCGCCGGCAGAAAAATTTTTTACATTCGGAAAGGCAAGTTCAACAGACTGGATCGTCCCGTCAAGACTGACATTATAAAACCCGAGTGAATTTTTATATCCGGCTTCCGTCCGCACAAAAGTAATCTGCGCTGTGGTCGCAAAATCAACAGACAGGTCTCCTGCCGCCACCCCGAGTGCATTTTCGCCTGAAGGCACAAGATCAAGAATATCCACTTTTTCGAGCAAATCGGGAAAGACAACTGTACTGTTAAAAACATGCTGCTGCTGGCTTGCTATAATATAATCAGAATTATTGCCTGCGCCGCCGTAAAGGATATCATTTCCCGCTCCCCCGCGCAAAATATCATTGCCAAGCCCTCCATAAAGCTGGTCATCGCCATCATCACCATTGAGCTCATCATTCCCGAATCCCGCATAAAGGTGATCATTGCCATCGCCGCCATTCAGGACATCATTCCCATCGGAAGACCATAAATGATCATTCCCGCCCTGTCCGTTTATAATAATATCGCCATAAACAAGCGTTGCATGGGTTAAATCGACAACATCATCGCCTGCGCCGGCATCAATTTGTTCAACCCCGATCAACCGCAGGGAAGACGCATTCGGATGAAAGGCATGCTGGGGATCATCAAGAAAAAATGTATCATTGCCGTCCGTCATAACCAGCGTATCAAATCCCGCTCCACCATCAAAGACATCAAGACTGAGATTTGTTCCATCAATCGTGACATAAACTTCTGTTCCACTGACGCCTGCCGCTCCGATATTATAAGCCGTAAAATCAGCATTGAATAGTCCGTCCACGAAAAACAGGAGAGTGTCATCGCCATCTTCTCCGTACAGCAGATCAATGCCGGCACCACCGCTTAACCTGTCATTACCGGTATTAAGCATCACCCCTGTACCGCCATAAATGATATCATTTCCGGGACCGCCATCTATAATATCATTTCCGCCTTCTCCGCGTAGCGTATCATTACCTGCATTAGACCAGATAATATCGTCCGAAGACCCACCATCTACAAAAATATTTCCCAGTATATAGGTGGTATCGGCAAGATGAACAATATCACCGCCGTGACCAGCATAAAAATTTTCAATGTTGAAAAGCATTTGCTGGCTATTAATATGGTTTCTAAGAAAAAGAGCGTCACCATGCTGGGTCATAATCATCGTGTCGATTCCTGCCAGACCTTCAAATGACAGATCATTCACGTTCTTTTCTTCATCAATGAGGATTATTTCCCCTGTATAGGGGTTGGTAATACTTAAAGTAAGCTGTCCAAGAATTCCCTGAAAAAAGAAAAAATCATGTGAATTCGTTCCAATTTCATCTACCATAATATTCTCAAGCTCCCTTACGCAGTATGACGCATTGATCCCAACATTATCTTCATTATTAATTTTATAATAAAATCGTTAAAGCTTTATGTAAATAAATTTATTATTTAATTTAATAGTCAATATCTTTCTAGAGGTTGACAAAATAGTATCAAAGGCCGATAGCAGATTAACGCTGACAAAATTTGTAAAATAATGAATGCTCCCAGAATAAATTTACCTCACGCTAATAAGGGCGATCTGACCAAAGGATCTGTAGCAAAACAACTGACCCGTCTCACTTTGCCGATGATCTGGGGAATTTTTGCCATTATCAGCTTCCAGCTCGTGGACACCTATTATATTTCTCTTCTAGGAACGCAGCCTCTTGCTGCCATGACTTTTACGTTTCCGGTAACCTATCTGATTTTCAGTCTGACAATGGGGCTGGGGATTGCCATGTCTTCAGTTGTTTCCCGTCAAATCGGGGAAGGAAATCAGGATAAGGTCAGAAGATTGACCACTCACGGCCTTATGCTTGCTTTTTTAACGGGATCCGTTCTGGCTGTTTTAGGTTTGTGCTTGATAAACCCTTTATTTCGAGCCATGGGAGCCGATGATATTATGATGCCGATGATTCGCGATTACATGATCATCTGGTTTGGCGGCAATATTCTTCTCACAGTCCCTCTCGTTGGAAATGCCGCGCTCCGCGCCAGTGGAGACAGCTTTCTCCCCGCAATAATTATGACAGTAGCTGCCGTTATCAATATTATTCTTGATCCAATTTTGATATTCGGTATGTTCGGTTTTCCGCGCATGGAACTTCAAGGGGCAGCCATTGCCACGGTTTTCGCCAATGGTTGTGCAATGCTGACCAGTTTCTATATTTTGTATGCACGCAAAAAAATGATTTGCCGTGACGGTCTGCATTTACGGCATTTTATGGATTCCATGAAACGATTGGGCTATATCGCCTTACCGGTTGGCCTGACAGGAACAATCCAGCCGATTGTCAATGCCGTTATTATTGGGCTTCTTGCAAGCTATGGCGCAGAAACGATCGCGGCCTATGGCGTTGTTTCCCGAATGGAGGCGCTGGCTTTTACTATTATTATGGCACTTTCTTCTGCCATGATTCCGATGATTGGCCAAAACTGGGGCGCAGAACGTTTTAGCCGCGTTCATGAAACTATCAATAAGGCATTTATCTTTGCCTTTGGCTGGTCTTTGTTTATCGCTGCTATTTTTCTGATTTTCGGTATCAAGCTAACTGGGCTTTTCTCCCATGAAAATAATCCCGAGTTCCTATACACAACGGGTCTTTACTTTGGAATCGTGGCTCTTACCTATGCCCCCGGTAATCTTGTCACCGGATGGGGATCAGTCTTTAATGCCATAGGAATGCCCAGAAGATCCTTTACCATGATTATTGTCAGAATGCTTTGCTTGCAACTGCCTCTGGCCTTTATTGGCAATCATTATTTTGGTGTTGCCGGTATTTTTGCCGCCATTGCCATCACCAATCTATCAACAGGGATTGTTTTTCATATCTTAAATACCCGAATATTACGCCAACATGAGGGTAAAACGCAATAAACAACAACAAACAAACCTGTAAAAGCTAATTTAATTATTGACATCTCTCTTTTCATCCTATTACAATATTATAATGTTAGGAAAAAAATTTTTAACAAAGGCGTGCCTTTCAACATACTCTATGCAATTTTCTGCTCTGGAGGCCAGACAGAGAATTATTGCAACACTGGCGCTGGAAAAAGGAAAAAACAATCTCGTTCAAAAAGCTGGCACTGAAGGTATAAATCCGGAAATTGCGAAACACTATTCTCTCCTGAGTACGGCCTTTAATGCCGCGGCACGTCAGGGTGCTGCGAAATTCCAAATGGCTTATGATGAAACAAGGCCACTTTCCCGGCGAAATACAGACAAGACATTTCAGGAGGCTCTGATCCGTCTTTATGACGACAGGGGGGAAGCCGTTTATCCCGATGCCTTGTTTGATGCTCTTGACAATGCCGATCAAGATGGCGAAGCGGGAAGACAGGCCAGACTCTGGTTTACTATATCACAAATTCGTGAGTTTTATAGAACACATCAGCCTAACGAAGCCCTTTCCCTGAATATCAGCGCTGCAGATATGAGGAACCCATCATACAGAGATGGCCTGGAAGAAACACTAAAGCTGGCAGGGCAAAACGGCTTTAAAAACCTGATTCTTGAAGCACTGGAGCAATCCCCTTGGGGCGTGGATGAATCTCAGGCTCTTCGATCTTTCAGAGATAAATACGGCGTTAAAATCGCCATTGATGACTATGGCGCCCCTGACGGTTTCCATACGGCAAACACGCTTGTTCTTCTGTCACCTGATATTGTCAAGCTTGATGGTCATGCTGTTCGTAATTTCATCGAAAAAGACAATAAAACTATTTTTACAAGATTGGAAGAAGTCGAAAAAATCTGCCCCGAAGCACTCGTTGTGGCAGAATGGGTCTCATCAGCAGAAGATGCCTCTCTTCTGATGACAGAAGGTAAAAAACATTTCTGGGCGCACCGGATTGATATTATCCAAGGGCAGAATATCATAGAAAATGAGCGAGAATTTCTGCACCATCTGGCAAAACTTAAAAAACAAGAAACTTCTCCTGCGCCTGCTGAAGAAACAATGTTTTGTCCCCCCATATTTCAACCTGTCTAATTGAGCATGAAAAGCTGTAGCTACGCCAGAAGACTGTAAAAAAAATATCCTCTTCTCTGGCATTTACAATTTTATGTGCTATATTCCCGAATATAAGAGACTGTTAATAAAACTTGCGAAAATCCGGTTGGCATTTATCATGATGCCTCACGGATTCGCTAGAAATAATGAGGAAAAAAATGAGCAAAATTATCGGAATTGATCTGGGAACAACAAACTCCTGCGTTGCCATTATGGATGGTAAAGAATCCAAAGTTATAGAAAACTCCGAGGGCGCGCGTACAACGCCGTCCATGGTTGCCTTTTCCAAAGATGGCGAGCGCCTTGTCGGGCAACCGGCCAAGCGTCAGGCTGTCACAAATCCTGAAAATACAATTTACGCGTCAAAACGCCTGATCGGTCGTCGTTTTGAAGATGCTGAAGTTCAGAAAATGATGAAAACGGCGCCTTTCAAGATTATAAAGGCTGAAAACGGCGATGCCTGGATAGAAACCAACGGCGAAAAAATGGCACCCTCGCAAATCGCTGCGATGATCTTACAAAAAATGAAAGAGACCGCAGAAAGTTATCTCGGCGAGAAAGTTACCAAAGCTGTTATTACTGTCCCTGCCTATTTCAATGATTCCCAGCGTCAGGCCACAAAAGATGCGGGTCGAATTGCAGGACTGGAAGTCGAGCGGATTATCAACGAGCCAACAGCAGCAGCCCTTGCTTATGGGTTGGATAAACGAGATTCCGGTGTTATTGCCGTTTATGACCTCGGCGGCGGGACTTTCGATATTTCTATTCTTGAAATCGGGGACGGCGTTTTTGAAGTTAAATCAACCAACGGCGACACATTCCTTGGCGGCGAAGATTTTGACCAACGCATTATTGATTATCTGGCTAATGAATTTCAAAAAGAACAGGGCATTGATCTACGAAATGACAAACTGGCCTTGCAGCGCCTGAAAGAAGCCGCCGAAAAAAGCAAGATCGAGCTGTCCTCAACAACGCAAACCGAAGTGAACCTGCCTTTTATTACAGCGGATGCCTCAGGTCCGAAACATCTGAATATTAAACTTTCCCGCGCCAAACTGGAGAGCATTGTTGCCGACCTGATCAAACGCACGGAAGGCCCCCTTAAAGCAGCACTGAAAGATGCAGGAATCAAGGCTTCTGAAATTGATGATGTGGTGCTGGTCGGGGGGATGACCCGGATGCCGAAAATCATTGAAACTGTTAAAGAATTTTTCGGCAAGGAGCCCCACAAAGGTGTTAATCCTGATGAGGTTGTTGCCGATGGCGCTGCAATTCAGGGTGGTGTTTTACAGGGCGATGTTAAAGATGTGCTTCTTCTTGACGTCACACCCCTGTCTTTGGGAATTGAAACACTTGGTGGCGTGTTTACGCGTCTGATTGACCGTAACACCACGATCCCGACCAAAAAATCTCAGGTCTTCTCGACCGCCGAAGACAATCAAAGCGCCGTTACTATCCGCGTTTTTCAAGGGGAGCGTGAAATGGCCGCAGATAATAAAATTCTCGGGCAATTTGATCTTGTCGGAATTCCTTCCGCCCCACGTGGCATTCCCCAAATCGAAGTCACTTTCGATATTGATGCCAACGGCATTGTTCAGGTTTCGGCTAAAGACAAAGCTACCAAGAAAGAACAGCAAATCCGTATTCAGGCTAGTGGCGGTCTTTCCAGCGAAGATATTGATAAAATGGTTAAAGATGCCGAAATCAATGCGGATGCTGATAAAAAACGCCGTGATCTTGTAGAAGTCAAAAATCAGGCTGAATCCCTTGTTCACCAGACAGAAAGAAGTCTGGAAGAATTAGGAGATAAGGTACCGGCGGATGAAAAAGAGAAAGTGGAAACGGCACTTAAAAACCTCAAAGACATTATGGAAGGCGAAAACAAAGCGGATATCGAAGCAAAAACGCAGGCTTTGATGGATGCCAGCATGAAACTTGGCGAAATTGCCTATCGTGCGGCGCAAGAAAGTGCTGCCGGTGATGCTGATAATGAATCAGCGCCAGAGACAAATGCCAATTCGTCTGACTCTATGGATGATGTTGTTGATGCTGATTTTACAGAGGTTGACGACGAGGATCAAAAATCAGCTTAATTGAACACAGAATTAAACAACGGAGATACGAAGAATCTTCTGATTTTTACTGGTTAAATACTTTTAATTATCAGATCTTCGTATCTGAATTTTGTGCCCTTTGCATGACAAAAGATAAAGAATAATGAGCAAAAATTATTACAGTATTCTCGGCGTTGACTCTAAAGCCAGTCAGGACGAGATCAAAAAAGCCTATCGCCAGCTTGCTAAAAAATACCATCCAGACCAGAACAAGGATAACAAGGACGCCGAGGACAGATTCAAAGAAATCAGCGATGCCTATGATATCCTGAAAGATCCTCAAAAACGCGCCGCTTTTGATCAATATGGTAGTGCGGCTTTTGAGAATGGAATGAGACCCGGCGCAGGCGGCGGCATGGGTGGGGGTGGATTTGGCAGTGCCTTTTCCGATATTTTCGAAGACATGTTTGGCGATTTTATGGGCGGCGGGGCTCAGGGCACAAGACCTGGACGTGGCTCTGATATGCAATATACGATGGAAATTTCTCTTGAAGATGCCTACAGGGGAAAAGAATCCACTATTAAAATTCCCGTTCATGAAAGCTGTAGTAAATGCAACGGCAGTGGTGCCGCCGAAGGAACCAGCGAAGAAACATGCCCGACCTGTGACGGTGCCGGACGGATGCGGGCGCAACAGGGCTTCTTTACAATTGAACGCGGTTGCCCGACCTGTAACGGTGCCGGAAAGATAATCCGTGATCCTTGCAGCCAGTGTCGTGGTAGTGGACGTGTTAAAAAAGAAAAAACCCTGAAAGTAAAAATCCCCGCAGGAGTTGAAACAGGAAGGCGCATACGTCTGACCGGAGAAGGCGAAGCCGGTGTCCGTGGGGGGCCAAGTGGCGATTTATATGTTTTGCTTGCCGTTAAACCTCATAAATTTTTCCGGCGGGATGGTGCTAATCTTTTTGGCCGTGTGCCCATTCCGATGACGACTGCGGCGCTTGGCGGTGAAGTTGAGGTCCCTACAATTGACAGTAAAAAATCCAACGTTAAAATTCCGGCAGGCACCCAGCCCGGCCAGCAATTCAGACTCAAAGGACAAGGCATGTCGATCCTACGTTCGGATTCAAAAGGCGATATGTATATAGAAGTAATGGTTGAAACACCAATTAATCTTTCTTCAAAACAAAAAGACCTTTTAAAACAGCTTGATAAAACTATGGGAGGAAATGCTGCGACCAAGCACAGCCCTGAATCCTCTGGTTTTATGTCAAAAATGAAAGAGCTCTGGGACGATCTCACCGAATAAATCAGGGTATCGTTTTTTAGAAAAGAGCTACAGGCTTTCTCTGACCCCTGAACTACTATAAAAAAGGATATATGATGAGACTTGCAACAGACAGTGAAAGCGCAGAACAAAGAATAACCAATGCAAAAATTGGTGTTCTAGGCTGTCAAGGGCGGGTTGGTAGCCTGATTGTCCATGAAATTCAAGCACGGCATTTTGGCGCAGGTGTGTCTCTTGCCGGTGGTACGGTCAGGCAGGGGATGCCTAAAGATGCCGACTTTTTTCTAACGGAAGAGGCTGACGCACTTTTCGAATGCGCCGATGTCCTGATTGATTTCACAAAGCCGGATGCCACAGCAAAACACATATGGCTGGCCGCCAAATATCGCAAGCCTCTTGTCATCGGGACAACAGGATTAAGTGATTCTCAGGAGCGGGAAATAAAAGATGCGGCAAAAGAAACCGCTATTGTTTATGCTGCCAATATGAGTGTTGGTGTCAATCTCCTTCTGGGTCTTGTGACGCAAGCGGCGGCGACATTTGGAACCGAATGGGATATTGAAATATCGGAAACCCATCATAAGCATAAAGTTGATGCCCCCTCAGGGACGGCGCTGGCGCTTGGAAACGCAGCGGCTCTGGGACGCAAGACTGTGCTATCCCCTGTCACAGACCGGGTCGGAGAGCGTAAATCAGGCGATATCGGTTTTTCGGTGCAACGCGGCGGCGATGTGGCGGGCGAACATCATGTCACTTTTTTTGCCGAAGGAGAACGGCTTGAGCTCGGACATCGTGCCACAAACCGCACTATTTTTGCCAAAGGCGCAATTCGCGCTGCCCTTTGGGTGATGACACAAAATCCGGGATGCTATTCCATGCAGGATGTTCTTGGCATGCCTTCTATGACTTCCCCCTTACATCAAGGATAAATCTTTCTCATGATACCACGTTATACACGCCCTGAAATGGCGGCAATATGGGAACCGGAAAACCGGTTTAAAATCTGGCTTGAAATCGAAACGCTGGCTTGTGAAAAAATGGCGCAGCTTGGTACTATTCCGCAGAGCGCCCCTGAAGCCCTGCGGACAAAAGGCGGCTTTGATGTGGCACGGATTGACGAGATTGAAAAAGAAGTCCGGCACGATGTTATTGCTTTTCTTACCAGCGTTTCTGAGCATATCGGCGAAGATTCGCGCTATGTGCATCAGGGTATGACATCCTCGGATGTCGTTGATACCGCTTTTGCCGTGCAGCTGACACAGTCCGCAGATCTTCTTCTTCAGGATATGGATCTCCTGTTGTCAGCGCTTGAAAAACGCGCCCGCGAACATCAGGATACATTATGCGTCGGACGCAGCCACGGCATTCATGCCGAGCCGACAACATTCGGCCTTAAACTGGCCGGACATTATGCCGCCTTCAAACGCGGGCGGGAGCGTCTGAAAAATGCCCGCGAAGAAATCGCCGTCTGCACGATTTCCGGCGCTGTCGGCACTTATGCCACAATAGATCCCGCAATTGAATCCTATATTGCCGAAAAAATGGGTTTAAAACCGGAAACTATTGCCACACAGGTCATCCCCCGCGACCGTCACGCAATGTTTTTTGCCACGCTGGGTGTCATTGCAAGCTCGATTGAAAATCTGGCAACCGAAATCCGCCATCTGCAAAGAACAGAAGTGCGCGAGGCCGAAGAATTTTTTAATCCAGGACAAAAAGGCAGCTCCGCCATGCCGCACAAGCGCAATCCGATCTTAAGCGAAAATCTTACAGGTCTTGCCCGGCTTGTACGCAGCACCGTTATTCCTGCACTGGAAAATGTAACTCTATGGCATGAACGCGATATCTCGCACAGCTCGGTTGAACGCAATATTGGCCCTGATGCCTGTGTTACGCTTGATTTTGCCCTTTCGCGTCTGACCGGACTGATTGAAAATTTGCTTGTTTATCCGGACACGATGAAAGCCAATCTTGAAAAAACAGGCGGGCTGGTATTCTCGCAGCGTGTTCTTCTTGCCCTCACACAAACGGGCATGAGCCGTGAAACCGCTTACCGCATTGTACAGCAGAATGCCATGAAAGTGTGGGAAAGTGGTGGAAAATTACAATTTATAGACCTGCTCAAAATGGATACAGATATAGAAAAATCTCTTGATATCAAATCTTTAGAAAGTATTTTTGATTATACGCACTATATCGAAAATAAAAATATGATTTTTCAGCGTGTTTTTTCTTGCAAATGATTTGCAGTCTCTTTATTATGACAGAATGAAACCTTGTAATTGTACAAATATATCGTCTGGCGAACTCAAAGAGCACTTGGCAAAGGTGGCACGGTATATTCCTCCCAAAGAGGCGGCAGCAATTCACGGCATGTTAGCAACAGATGGCAACAGTCCCGCTGATAATTGCTGTAAATGCATTAGCAAAAGCACCCTGCGTTCAGAACCATCAGATCCTGCAGACGACCGCCATTTTGCAGAGATTATCAGAGAGCACAACAAAAAACACTCTCAACCAGATGCCCCATAACTTATTTCCTTAATAATCGCGCTTCCAGTTGACGCCAACAGAGCTTTCACCACTGCTTTCTGTCACCGTTTCAATATCAATATTTTTTCTAACCTCGATTTCAGCCCGTACGGCAGAGCTTCCGGGTGTCGCGCCCTGATCCACACCGATATAAACACGGTCATTGATATATTTACCGGCTGACAGCGTTGCACCTTTTTCTTCGTCCAGTCCGACACTCAGCGTATCAATGCCGATCGTTCTGCGGATTTTATCGAGCGGATTAAATCCTGCTACGCCCTTATAACCAGATAAAGAGGCCATAAGCCGGGCGATATGCAGCGCCTGCATCGGACTGATTTGATTGAGGGATTTTCCAAACAATGTTTTGGCCAATATTTCATCTTCTGGTAAAGGCGGTTCGGAAGTGAGGCTAATCTCGGGCTTTTGCGCGTCCCCTTTTATTTTCAGGAGAGCGTCCATCTCCTGTCCCTTGATGGTTCCCGTAACATCAAGGGAGGGATTCTCCGGATCAGGGTTTATAAAGCGAAGCGTCCCTTTGGACAGGATAACCGGCGTATCCAGAAGTTGGAACTGTCCTCTGACAAGGGTCATATTTCCTTTCAAAGTCGGTTTTTCAATAGTGCCTGAAATTTCCAACTTACTCCCCCATTCCGTTTCCAGATCAGGGCTACGCACAAATATATTATTTTTAGCATTCACATGAATAGCGAAATTGATCTCAGGCCATCGCGTCCGTTTTTGTTCTACTGCCACAGAAGACATGTTGCTATCATTTGTTTCTATAATTTCAAAACTATCTAAAGAACCCGTTTTAATTATTTCGCCAATATAATATTCGGCGTTATTAACGACAACAATGCCTTTAACATCAGCCCTGCCCTTGTTCCCTTCTGCAATCAGATTACCGCTCGCCATCAATCCCATTTCATCCAGATTTATCAGTTGCAAACGCTCGATATCCAGGGAAAAACCATACGCAGGATTTTGGATGTTCTTGAAGTTCACTTGTCCGGATCCGGTAAACCGTCCTCCATTCCTGTCTTTTCCCGCAAGATTTGTAAGTGTCAGCGTGTCCCCATCAATGCTGATGTCCACGACAATGTCTTCAAGATCTGTCCCGGTTAAAATATTTTCACAGGCCGCATTCCGTAAGGTTCCTGTACCTTTGATAACAGGATTTCCCAGCGTCCCTGATACTGTAACATCAAGCGCCGTGTCTCCTGAAAGGCGCTGTTCGTCCAGCCCTAGCAAGATCGTTAGCGCACGCAGATCAACGGTGCTGCTCAATGTTCCCTGAACCGGTCTGTCAAACGGAATAGCGAGCGGCAATATTATCAGTGGCAGACGGCCCTCGGCTTTAAACCGTAAATCGGCAGGCCCTTGCAAATCAGCCTTTGCCTGTAAAACTGACTCTTTATAAGTTGCCGTCACAGTACCATCGACATAGCGATCCTGCATTTCCCTCAAAACGGGAAGAGCAATGTGTTTGAGCGTAAAATGTGCATTTCCCTGCGGATTTTTGTACAGGCCGGACAACGCTATTTTTCCATCAATCCGTCCGTCAAAAAGAAAAGGTGGCTTTGCAAGATTGGCAGGCATATTTTCTGCCACAATGTCGACTTCAAATGTCTTGGCGTTGAATAATCCTGTTGCCCTCACAATACCATCATCAAGTCCAATCGTCATATTCTTGAGAAAAGCACCATGATCCGTAAACACAAGTGTTGCCGGATTCTGAAGCGTAATTTTATTAAAACCATGAGCGCCATCAAAATTATTCAACCTGACCTCTGATTGATGCCATGTTCCGGCATAATCAAATTTATAGGGAAAATCTCCCGTCCCTTTTATTACACCTTTGCCAGAGAGCGTCTCAAAAGATCCAGACAAGACCAGAGAAACCGATGTCTCCTCATCCCGCTGCAATATAAGAGATGCCCGCAAATTCTGGTCGGAAAGCTTGTATATTCCGTTACCTCCTAGATCCACGGCAGCACCGTGGGCGACAAAATCGGAAAAAGTGAGAATGCTGTCTTTTATATGAAGCTTTGTTCCCAGATCATAGTCTCTGTAAGTTGTAGCCAAAGAAAGATCGGCTTGCCCGTCTTTTATGATTCCTGAAAAATCGAGTTTTTCCATGTCATGACCACGCAGCAGACCATCTGTAATGGAAAGCTGGCTATCCGCATAAGACAGATTTGCTGATATCACCGGAGTTTTCCCCAGCAAAGCGGCAGTCTCTGGCCACAATGCCGAAAAATCGTCCGCTCTGACTTCCAGAGGAATCTCAAGCACCAGAGGCTTATAACGACCCTCCAGCTTCATACCGATCTGGAGCGCGCCACTGACATCCGGCTCCAGCATGCCAAGATCGGAAATACTGGTTTGGGCTGTAAGCTCAAGAGTCGGGTTCAGAACACCAATTTCTCCCTGCACCAGCGTTTCAAAAAGCGGAGCCTTAAAGATACTTTTTTCAATCTGGATTTTATCTTTTTGAACGATGGCGCTTGCTTCAAAATCAGCCTGCGCCAACGCCTCTATGGGTGACTTTGTTTGACCATCTAGCACCGTTCCCGTTTTACCAAGAAGAATCATCTTTACAGAAGACGGTCTTATCCCGCTGAAAATATTCTGATCCGTCTCAATATTCGCCCGTACCTGAAAATCATTCAGAATAATATCCGGCGTTTGTAGCATTCCAAAAAAATCAAGCGCAAGCTTTTCTGTTTTTGGATTCAGCACAAGAATCGTTTTTCCTCCTGCTGAAAAATTCTTATAACGGGACTTACCTTCAAGGGTAATCGACTTTTCTATATTACCAAAATCAAAAGTGACCTTGTTTTCGGAATGCAACATCTCCCCGGCATCTAACGACAAATTTCCCTGCCATTTATCCTCTGTGCCGCTGCCTTCCAAATCAACAATAAGAGAAGACAATCCGGTCAAACCTGTAATCAGTCCATTACCCTTATCCTCTATATGGACATTTAATAAAACGTCTTCTCTCTCATCAAAGCTTAAGGAAAGATCGGCAATCCTCTGACCTGATAGTTTATCCTGTAAATGAATTTCTGCAGCGCTATCTGCAAATTCTGGGAATAAAACAAATTTTCCTTCCAGAGACAACGTTTGTGCTTCTCCGCTCACAGTAGCAGGCAGATTGATCGTTTCGATACGAAAGTGATCAATGCGCAGATGGGGAATATCTGACAGCAGAATCTGCTTCTTTTCCTGTGCAAATTTTCCATCTCTTTTTTCCGGCAGACGCAGAACTTCAAGTGTTCCGAATTCAAGATTGGCGATTTCTATGCGGCCTGCAAGTAAGGCTTCCGCGATATAATCAAGAGTAATATTTTCCAAACGGATAAATGCACCTTCTTTATCACTTAAGGTCATGCCACTTAAAGAAATCTGACGGTTATTAAAGGTCTCAATATCATCAATTTTTATTTTATAATCTTCAGAAGCAATATACTGCTCGATCTGTCCTGCAATCCAGCTCCGTCCGGAATCGTTTCCCAGCCATGACAGAAACAAAGCTCCGACAATCATAATACATACGGCCAGTGATAAAACCGTTCCCGCCACCCAAACCAATGTTTTTAAAAATCTTTTTTTCATCTGCTCATCTATTTCTAAAAAGCCTGCCCCAGACTGATATAAAACTGGAAAGCATGATCCGGCTCTCTCTTGTCCAGAGGTACAGCAATATCTGCCCGTAATGAACCAATCGCCGTGTGATAACGAACACCGCTGCCTGCACCCCAAAGAAAAGGCTCGTGACCACCGAATTCAAGATCTCCGCTCACGCGCCCGCCTTCATAAAAGGCAACAGCTTCAATTGTATCTGTAATTTTAAAACGTCCTTCAGTACCGGCTCCGAAAGCCATACGTCCTCCAATCGGGTTATTATTCTCATCCAGCGGCCCTAAAAGCTGATAACCATAGCCACGCACAGAACCGCTACCCCCCGCATAAAGCCGTTTGTCTGCCGGAATATCTTCCAGCGTCTGACCATTTATGACAGATGCCCTCCCCCAGTTTGCCCAGACAAAACGTTCTCCAAACGGCAGATAATGACTGATCTTGCTCTCTGTTTTAACAAAGCTGTTCTGACCATTCAGCACCTGATACGGTATAAAACCAACATTAAAACGCAGACCTTCGCGGGGATCGAGAAAATCATCAGTGCTATCAAAACTATATGTCACCGGAAAGGAGAGCAGGGTAAAATCTTTATCCGGTTCGCTTTCCTCCTGAATACGGCTATATTCTAAGGCAACACCACCAGAGACTGCGGAGGTATCTGAATATTTGTAATTCAGAACCGTACTGGCCAGCGCCGAATTTTTATCGTATGCCTCCAGAAAATCCTGCCGGAAATCTATAGAATTCTGCCAACTCAAATCCTGATTACTCCAAAGATCGGGCTTTATCAGATCAGCGCCAAGCGCATAGGTTGCCGCCCCGCCTTCAGCTTTGATCCGGAGTTTTTCAGCCTGCCCGAACAGATTACGATGCTCCCAGAAAACATTTCCCGTTGGCCCTAATATTGTTGAATAGGCCACACCCGCCCCTATGCTGCGGTGTTTACTTTCCTTGATATCAAGAGTAACAGGGATTTTTTCCTCTTTAACAACTGCGTTGTACTGGCTGTCGACATTTGCAATCACGCCGCTGTCAATAAGGGCTTTGCGTGTGACTGCAATTTTTTTAATATTAAAAATCTCGCCTTCCTGCCATCTAATGCGCCTGTCTACAAAAGGTTTTTCAAGCCTTTTCAAACCCGTTATCGTGACAGAACCAAAATGGGCGACATTGCCGGGATCCAGAAACAGTCCCACAGTAACACTCTTGTTTTCGTGATGTACAAACAGCTTTCTGCCGCTGGTTTGTGGGAAAGGATACCCATTTTGCATCAGAATAGTCAGGATCTCCTGCTCTGTGTCCAGAATAATCCCGGGCAATGCCGTTTCTCCCACAGGAAGCTTCAATGCCTGTAACGCCGCAATGTCAGGAGGATTTTTATCCGGCCAATGAACAGTAAATTCTTTGATTGTATAAAGCGAACCGGTATCTACAGAAATTACAATCTGTCTTTTACCGTTCTCTTCGTAAGTATTCTGGGTAAGAGCCGCGTCATAATAGCCATATTCTTTCATGACCTCTTTAAAAGCTACCAGATCGTTTTTGATCCGCCGATCCAGCGCCGCTGTTGTTTCAGGAACTCTGTCTACTAGTTTGAACAGAAGGGATTTATTTTCAAGCGCGCCCTGCAGTGCTTTGTCTTCTACCCCGTTTATAGACACCGCATAGCTGACATTTTCCGCCCATACTGATCTAACGTCGCATAACAGGAACAACAAAGCCATCAATAGGAGACTCAAATTTTTCATAACGTTTTTTCATTTATAATAAACAGAATCTTCCCTCAATCTGTTTTTAGTTCCGGCAGGTTTTTGTAAAGCTCCAGCGCTTCAGAATTCGCAAGCGCTTCAATGTTTTTAACATTGCGGCCATGGATCACATCACGGACAGCCAGCTCAGTAATTTTCCCTGATTTTGTACGGGGAATATCACTAATCTGGATAATTTTTGCAGGAACATGGCGCGGTGAAGCGCCAGAACGAACGGCCTTTTTAATTCTATTTTTTAAATCATCAGAAAGACTCTGCCCCTCTTTAAGAACAACAAAAAGGATCACCCGCACGTCATGATCCCAGTCCTGACCCACAGCGATACTCTCGGCGACCTCTTCAAACTGTTCAACCTGACGATATATTTCTGCTGTCCCGATACGGACACCTCCGGGATTTAAAGTGGCATCACTGCGACCATGGATAATAAAGCCGTCATGAACTGTGCGCTCAATCCAGTCGCCATGACACCAGACATTTTCGAATCTGTCAAAATAGGCATCATGATATTTCTGCCCGTCCGAATCATTCCAGAACATCACCGGCATACAGGGAAAAGGTTTCGTGCAGACAAGCTCGCCAGATTCCGCGCCGGCAGGAACAGGTTTTCCCTGCTCATCAAAAACATCAACCGCCATGCCAAGTCCAGCCCCCTGAATCTCGCCCCGCCAGACGGGAGAAACAGGATTACCAAGTATGAAACAGGACACAATATCCGTCCCCCCCGAGATAGAAGCCAGATGGACATCTTTTTTGATTGCATCATAAACGAAATCAAAACTCTCATGAACAAGCGGTGATCCGGTAGAAGTAATGGTACGCAAAGCGCTTAAATCATGAGTCTTTCCGGGGCAAATATGATTAGTTTTAAGAGCGTCAATATATTTTGCGGCAGTGCCGAATAAAGTACAATGATGCTTGTCCGTAAAATCCCATAAAATATTGCCGTTCGGATAGAAAGGGGAGCCATCATAGAGCAGCAAAGTCGCCTCGCTTGCCAGCACAGTTGCCAGCCAGTTCCACATCATCCAGCCACAGGTCGTGAAATAGAACACACGATCATCCGGCCTGATATCACAATGAAGTTGATGTTCCTTTAAATGCTGGAGCAGTGTACCACCCTGTCCATGGACAATACATTTGGGAATGCCTGTTGTACCGGAGGAAAACATAATAAAAAGAGGCGCGTTAAAAGCCATACGGCGGAACGTAATATCCTGCGGTGTGTATGGAGTAAGAAAGTCAGCGGAAAGAACTGATTTTTCGATATCGCACTCCAGCCTACCTGATAAAAACGGAACAATAACAATTTTTTCGAGACTGGAAATCTGCGGTGCAACGGCTTTTATTTTTTCAAGACAGTCAACTTTTTTGCCATTGTAAAAATAACCGTCCACCGCCACCAGAATTTTCGGCGCAATCTGACCAAAACGGTCAAGCAGACCCTGCACACCGAAATCCGGTGATGCCGAAGACCAGACAGCACCAAGACTTGAAGCCGCCAGCATCGCAATAATAGTTTCGGGAATATTGGGCATATATCCGGCAACGCGGTCACCTTCGGCGACACCCATTTCTTTAAAAGCCTGCGCCCAGAGGCTGACCTGATCATAAAGAGCTCTAAAAGTCAGGCTGCGTTCATTTCCGGTTTCTGTTCGGAAAATAATGGCCGGATGGTCATCACGGCGACGCAAAAGATTTTCAGCGAAATTCAGCCGCGCCTGCGGGAAAAATTGTGCGCCGGGCATTTTATCGCCATCCTGCAAAATGGCTGTGCCTTTTTCACCGATTACATCACAAAAATCCCAAAGACGGGACCAGAAATCTTCCGGCTCTTCAACCGACCATCGCCAAATTTCATGATAATTTTTATAATTTCTACCAGATTTTTGTATAAATCCGGTTAAAAGCGCGTTTTGCACTGTTGCCTCATCGGGAGTCCAAAGCGGAGTATCCTGTTCCATGATTGCTGTTGTCTGACGGGTCATATGCTTTTCCTCGCTATTTCGTTACAGACCTTTATTGTCCACGGATGTAACATTCTGTCAAGCAATTGCGAATAACCTGTAGAGGATGATTGCCTGAAAATTTATATCGGTTACATTATTGATATGTAGCTCTTTTTCCAGAGGAAGAAACTGTGAGAACACGATCCCCGAATTTTCTTTTTATAATGATAATGGTCATTGGCGTCTGTTTTTCATACCCTGCTCTGGCACAGGACAATTCCGAGCCCTCGCATGTCAGCCTGTCTCTTATTCCCGAGTTTTCCGAAGTTGAATCCGGCGCAACAATATATATTGCAATTGAACAGAATATCGGGGAAGGCTGGCACACCTACTGGAGGAATGCCGGAGATTCCGGTCAGCCACCCCGCATAACATGGCATCTTCCCGAAGGATTTGAAACCGGCGCATTGCTCTGGCCAATTCCGAAACGTCTTCCCATGGGACCCCTTACAAATTACGGTTATGAAGGAACAGTGACTTTACTTCAGGAGTTGCGCATTCCGTTTTCCCTTCCGGAAAAATCCATCGAAATCAAAGCAGATATTGATATTCTCGTCTGCAAGGAGATCTGTATATCCGAATTTCATGAGGCCTCTTTTATACTCAATGACGGGATAAAAACCGATCATACACAAATAATTACCACAGCTTTCGAACACATGCCCGTGGATGTTGACTGGCCTGCGCAATACAGCATTGATGAAGAAGGAAAATTTGTTATTGATCTCAAGGTAGAAATGCCCTCACTCATTACCAATGGCGGGGAGCGTATAAAATTTGATGTTCTGCCTTATGAGTGGGGTATCATTGATAATAATTCCTCAACACAAATCTGGGCAGCGGAAAGATTCCTGCGCCTTGTCTTCCGGAAAGAGCGTGGCGACCGGCCGCTTGAAAAACTTGGCGAGATTACAGCACTTATAACCTATAAAAATATGGATAATGATGCTCGGGGCGCTCTGGAAATCAAGGCACAGCCCGATGAAATATGGCTGGCGAAAGCGCTGGAAAAAAGCACGGTGGATACGACCACCCTTACGCCGGAAGAAACGATACAAACGCAAAAACCTTCTCATTTGTCTTCCATAAGCTTTATACAGGCGCTATTTTTTGCCTTTCTTGGCGGGATTATTCTCAATCTTATGCCATGCGTGTTTCCAGTCCTGTCCATAAAAGCGCTCAGTCTTGTACAGATGGCAGAAAAAAGCCATATTGCAACACGGCTACACGGTCTGGCCTATATGGGCGGCGTTCTTGTAAGTTTTGGCGTTCTTGCCGGACTACTGATCGTTTTACAGAATGCGGGGGCACGAATTGGCTGGGGCTTTCAATTACAAAATCCGCTTGTCGTGCTGTCTCTGGCCTCTCTTTTATTTTTGATAGGCCTTAATTTATCCGGCTTTTATGAGATTCGGGGCAGCTTCACAAATGTTGGGGCAGGGCTAGGGCGAAAAGAAGGGACAGGAGAATCTTTCCTGACAGGTATTCTCGCAACAATTGTTGCAACCCCCTGCACAGCGCCTTTTATGGGTGCGGCCATGGGCTATGCTCTTTTACAGCCACCCGCGATTTCCCTGCTGGTTTTTTTAACGTTGGGATTCGGACTGGGGCTTCCTTATCTTATGCTGGCATTTTTTCCGGCCTTTCGAAAATTCCTGCCAAAATCAGGACACTGGATGATTCTCTTTCGTGAATTTCTGGCTTTTCCGCTTTACGCTTCGGCAGGCTGGATGCTCTGGATTTACAGTCAGCAGACAACAGAGCCCGGTCTTCTCTATGCTCTTTTCGGCTTTGTCGGAATTGGCCTTGCCATATGGGTTTTTCGCAGTACAGAAAGGAAAGGGAATCCGGGAAAACTGCTTTTACGCAGCCTTGCCATTCTATGTCTTCTTGTCTTCTTTATAATGGCCGCAGCAGAGAGTTTAAAAGAAAACGCGCATGCTCTTACACAGGAAAAATCTCCTGAAAGCGCCTATTGGCAAGTTTTTACCCCGGAGCGTTTTGCAACTGCTGAAACCGGAACGCAGCCACTTTTTGTGAATATGACGGCTTCATGGTGTATTACCTGTAAAATCAATGAAAAAATCACACTCGATACCGTGCAGGTCAAAGAGACTTTTAAAACACAGAATATACTCTATTTCAAAGGCGACTGGACAAATCAGGATTCTGCTATTACAGATTTCCTTCAATCTTATGGACGAAATGGTGTGCCGCTCTATGTTTATTATGGGGCGCGTGATCAGCAGACCGGGCAAAGACCGGAACCTGTCATCCTGCCACAGATGCTAACACCAAAAATTCTAATTTCCGTTATCCAGAATGAACAATAGAAGGACAATAAAAATGACAAGACCTCTTTTAGCGATTTTTGCTATCATGATTCTGGCAATGCCCGCTCTGGCCGCCGCGCCTGTCATGGGAAATCCTGAAATCGGGCAGCAAGCGCCTTCTTTTACCCTCAATGACCCTGACGGCAACACCCATAGCCTGAGCGACTATCTCGGTAAAATCATTGTGCTGGAATGGACGAATCATGGATGCCCTTATGTTCGCAAACATTATGATAGCGGCAATATGCAGAAACTGCAGGAACAGGCCACTATAAATGATAATGTGATCTGGTTTTCAATTGTCTCCTCTACTCCCGATACACAGGGATATATAGCCAAGATCATATAAATTGATTATATTATAAAGATGACTTATTCATCCG
>PFTR01000004.1 GCA_002789675.1 Alphaproteobacteria bacterium CG_4_9_14_3_um_filter_47_13
CTATAGGTTACCTGAATGACTTCCTTATGACCTGTGCTGCCTTGGGATACCTGCTTGTAAGTCGGGTTTTCAACAGACCCGCCCGCATAGCCGGACTGCACATCGCTCACCCCTTCCAGAGAATCAAAAGGATGCTCCATACACCAGAAACACCCGCCAGCAAACAAAGCTTCGGCAGCTTTGGCGGGAGCCGAGATGACAAGTAACGACATGGCGAGCAGGATAGCATACATGATCCAATCTCCTTTCAAAAAAAACGAACGCGGTATAAAGCCTCTGCAAAAGCTCCTTTACGGAATGCCAACGGGATGACGGCGCTTTGTTTAGACTTTTACTTTGTTTAGACTTTTACAGAGGCTTCTAAACCATCATCACACTATGGCATTCGGGAGGCGGTCTTAAAAAGTTACAGATTAAAGGGTCACGCGTCCGGGGCAACATCGTTTCCCTTAACCAGTTCATCAGCCTATCACTTTGATATATATCGGGAAACCGGATACGGCACAGTCTTACAGATTTTATAAAGTGCGCCTGCCGCCGTAGCGCAAGACGTAATCTTCTGTAGGCCTGCGAACGAAAACCATGTTTACAGGCATTCATTTTTGCTCTTTCCTTTCCGGCATGGGTTCTGGGGCCGGTCGCATGTCTCCACGGACAGGTTCTACGGATGCGGTCGGCCTGTTTTTTCCGTTCTTCCTCTGTCCATTTACGAGTCATGGCCGCTCTCCCTATTCAGTTCGTTTGTTCGTTTTTGAAATTTTTCACTTTTCTTTTTCTGCCGTATTTCCCCGATGGTACGGCGGCACTGGTTCTGTGCCTGCAGGGCATTGCGGATATAGTTTGAATTGACGTAATTTTGAGAAGGGTGTTCGTGTTTATTGGGATCTTTCAGTCCCTTCATCAATAAACGGTTAAAAACAGCATCCAGCACATGCACCTGCACGAGCAGTATGTCCTCGATATCGTGCCTGTCATCGCATTGCAGAGCACCGTTCAGTGCCTCGCAGGCCTTTTCCATCGTGACTGTCAGATCGAACGGCAAGATTGCCTGTGCAAGGCTCCGTCCGGCTTGCGTAACGGGGGAGCATAACGCGTCCACGGTTACGGGTTCTTCCCTTGAGGAAGGAAAATGATCTTTGTTCATGGAGCTATTATAGGAATTAATTCCTTTATTGTCAAGGTTTTTCAGATTTTTACACCACTTTTACACTACAGAAGCGCAGAGAACGCAGCGTTTTTTATAGCAAAATCCATAATCGAGGCTGTTCCCTTATTCGTCATTCCGGCGAAGGCCGGAGTCCCTTTATCCACTATCGCGAAGGCCTCTCAATGGATTCCGGCCTTCGCCGGAATGACGGAAATAGCAATATTTGTACAAAAAGCTGCTATCGGGGACTTTTGCAAAGGGTTCTATAGAACCCTCTGCAAAAGACTGTAAAAATCCTGTAGAATCATTTCATGCAAACGAGCATGAGGTACAAAATGAAAATGAAGAAGTTACG
>PFTR01000008.1 GCA_002789675.1 Alphaproteobacteria bacterium CG_4_9_14_3_um_filter_47_13
TTCTTCTTTTTGTCATATCGGTAGATCCCTTTCGTTTTAATGTCAGAATTCCACCTTAGCAACATGTCCGATTTTCTGGGACCACCTCTAGCACCCCATTAACCGAACGCGATCTTAACGTTCCAAAGGGAGCGAATACGAACCTAACAGGTTCTATGCTTTGGAAAAAGGGTAACAGCGACATAGATCAACAAACTTACTTTCGCAATGAAGTTTTTAATGATCTTGATTGGCAGCTTGATGACAGAACAGCGGGAAAGGAACTGGCTACGGCGACCTTTCAGATTGTTATTCGTGGCATTGATTACGGCTCACACGACCTCGTGGTAACGCATGACACGCGCACAGATACTCCGACCTACAGACAAAGGCAGCCTATGAGCGCAGTGCGCTGGGGAACGGCCCGTCCTATTATTGCACGTGATGATTTATTGGGACGGACTGCGTACCTTTATCGTGATGAGGAAGAGCCTAATCTGTTTGTATTAGAGATTGACTAGGCCGCCTCAGACGAAACACGATGCCGCCTATTCCTTAATTTATTCCAGCCGGATAAAAGCTCTACTTGATCCGTCTTTGATAAGCCCAAAGCTCCTAAGGTTATCTGCGTTTGCTGCTCTAGCACAGCGTCCATAGACATAGTACGAATAGAATTATCCAGCTCGGCTATTTTGGGCTTAATTTTCTCTGGAGAAGGAAGCAAAAGTTTTTCTATCTCGGAAGGAACAAGTTCAAGAACGCCGCCGCCGTAGTGTCTCCCTTCCAACTCCGCACTTAGCGCAGTCAATCCGTTGATGAAACCATAAACAAGCTGCTCTGCTGTTCCTCTTTTCAACCTAATTCGATAAGCCGTATCTGTCGTATAAGCACCTATTTTATTCAATATGAGCCGTGGAGTGTCATGTGATCTTTTAAGCATCCCAACCTCGGTAGCATAAACCGATGGAACAGAATACCACGGGCTGCGTATTCTACATTTATAGCGGGTATGCAGCTTCTCTTTTTTCCCTTGTTCAATGTAAAGCTTTCCCTTTTTAGTTTTCTCGACGCTCTCATCTTTAAACCAAATAAAGTTCGTTGGTTTACCAGTCTTTGCATTTTCTTGATGCTGGCGTTCATCATAAACAATACCGGGACAGTGTTCGCTACGGCCAAACATAGGATGCGCCCATTTTTGCAAGGAAAACTGTTTGACAGTTTCATCTTCGACAAGAAAAAACTTATTTGCGCCTGTTACAATACCCACATCTACTTCCGCAACATCATCAAACCTAAGAGCAACATTGTCTTCGATTAAACCATCTAACAAAGACCGGGTGGACGGATTCAGCAAGGCGCGAGTCCATTTTCCTTCTACAGTCTTTCCGTTAATCGATTGCGGTGATCTAAAAACTTCTTCTGGGTCGTTATTTAAAAACTCTCGTCCACGAACAGAATAAATGCCAAGCCCCTCATTATGTGATCGACTATTCGCCTTCTTTTCTGCAAGCAATAAAACAGCGCCCTGCAACGTGCCAGGGAACCACAGTTCTTGCGGATCAACGATAACCACTCTGCTAGAGTGCTCCCCAAGATATGAACGTAATGATTGGGCATGTGTAACGTGAATTATTTCAGCAGGAACAACCATTGCCAAACGGCCACCCGGCTTCAAAAGAGAAAATGATGAAAGAATAAAAGGAACCCAAGCATTTGTATGCTTAGTAAACTTACATCCTAATTCATTGAAGATTAGCTCTGCGTGACCCTGAAATAAAGGGGGCAGATACTGGTAGCGAATAAAGGGCGGATTACCAAGAACAGCATCAAACTGAACATTCTTATCCTGAATAGCATTACCAGCCCAGCCAAGAAAGTCCTCACCCTTAACAATAGCTCTCTTCAATCCTACATGACTGGCTGCCTTGGAAGCTTTTTTAGCCTCTTTCGGGTCAACCTCAAATCCAGTAACTTGTGCATCTTTGATTAAATCAGCAATAGGCTTAAAAAAAACGCCATCACCACAACTCGGCTCCAGAATCTTCTTGGGGCTTTTGTGATTTACCCAACGCACCAAAAACTCAGCAAGATCATCCGGCGTATAATAACCACCACGAAGTTTCTGTTCTGTCTGAAACTCTTTAAAGTTCATTTTTTGTCCTCGAACTGGCTTTCGCTGATTTCTGAGTGGTCGAGTTTTCTTTTATGTAATCCTCTGCGGTTTGAATGAACCAATCTTTTAAAGTAGAGCTTTCAATCGCTAAAACACTATAGAGCTTCCGCTTTAAAGCAGGGTCAACCTCAATAACAATCCGACCTGATTTACCTTTTGACATACTAGATGGCCCACCATCGCTATGTAACATATGTTACATGATTTAAAGATATTGTCTACCCAGTTCTTAAGTAGTGCTTCTAGGTAGCCTTTTGAAAAAATACTAAAGAATGGCGCGAATAAGAACGTAAAAAAGCCCAAAAGAGATAGATACCCACGAGCTTTCATGCAGGTTCCGCGTTGGACAAAAAGAAAGGAGAGCTTTGCGCGAAGTCCGAGAAGATTACGCTTCCAAATAAAAATCGATTGCACACCTGCAATCCTGCTTCCGGCTGAGGATGGGGTAGCAAACGGAAAGAAAATAAAGGGTGGGCGCACAAGCTTAAAAGCGCGAAGCCTCAGGAGCCGTTTATTTTCTTGCAGAGCGCGAGGGCAACGCCCTTAGCACAAGCGCAGAAACCATTTATTACATCAAGCGGATGTAATGACTCTAAACTTTGCTTGAGTTGTTTTGACAAGAAACAATTCAGTAGTAGCCAAAAGCTTCAAAATATCATCCGTAACAGTAGCCGAAGAGCCGCCGGGTTGAACAATTAGAACTTCAAATTCAAGTTTCGATTTACGCGCTTTTTCCTTAAAGAATGAAAGTAGTTTCATATCCCCTTTCAAGAATCTTGACGCACCTTCTCTCGCCCAAGTCTCTTGTCGGCGCTTCAAATCATAATATAAAGTCTGCAAACCTGCGTGTTTAACAGTAATGCTTTTCTGAGTTTGACCACATACGGTATAAAAATTTGTAATATCATTTGAAATCTTGGCACCGCTAGCGCCCTTGCAATGAACCAAGCAGAGTCTAATTTTTTCATCATCTATATTTTTAAGAGCGACTAAATCCGCCGCTTCTCCAGCCCCATCATCGTTAAAAATGAGGTCATACTCATCTTGGATATGTTCAAAGGTTTTGTATTGTATGGTATCTGTCTGGTTTTTCTTTCCCATGGACTCCTGATTTAAAGGTATGTCAGACCAATCCCATACCTCTAGCCTGTCCCTTGGAAAAGTACCTGCATTTAGGTTTACTGGAATGTGATAACAATTATAAGAATGAGTGCCATCAGCGTACCGAATAATGAAAGGATCACTGATAAGATATTCTTCAATCTTAATTGCTTCCGTATTCGATCTTTTGAAGAAAATTTCTGGGCCAGAAACTTTTGTATAACGATAGCCTCCGGTATAGTCTTCTGAGATTTCAAATTTATATTCAGACGAATAACCATCACTTGCAATTCTGACCACACAAGAATGATCTTCTTCAACACTTGAAATCTCTAAATCTATTAAGAATAAGGGCACCTCAACAGCACCAAAAAGGATAAATTGCTTATCATTAAACCCCATTTGTGCCCGTTCACCCCACTGCACAGCAATAGGCCAAGATGGATAGGGCTGGATCAATTTCTTAGGGCGCAAAAAGTCCCGGGTGATGTTTGTTACATCCATGTCGGTTTCATTTGTAACCTTTAACCATGTTCGGGAACACCAGCTAAGCCATTCAGATATTGTCCCGCTGGTTTGTTGCCAAACTTTTCCACGCTTTTGAGTGCCTCCCCATAAAACGCGTTCGCCATCTTCGTATCCCAGACACGCGATATTGTTTAGCTCGGACTCTGCTTTTTCAATACTGGCTAACCCATCTGTAACATTAGGGCCGAAATATGATGTAAAGCTAATAGCCCCTACTCTGGAAGACCCCAGGTTCTTAACCAAGGGTAGTTCAACATTATTCAAGATATTGAAAATAGGTAGGCCACAGACAAGCTCTGTATTTTCATCAGTAATCTCCTGCACCATCTTCTCAATGCGCAGTCCTTTATAATCACTGGAATATATAAACAGAGCGCCTTCTTCTTTTTTCCAATGCGCCAAGATTAAATCATAAAAAGCATTAAAGAGATTTTGATAGTTCCCCCATCCAACGCTGTCAGTGCGGTAAACAACAGCAACCAGAACATTATCTTCCTCGCTGATCGAGTGCCAGCTTTCTGAGTTTTTTGGCAAAACATTTTTATAGTTTTCAGGCAACCAGTCTGCACACTTCGTTCTATAAATCTGAGTGGAAAGTGAAGGCCGTAAATTCCACAGCGATAATTGCGAATGTAAATCACCTTTTTCCTTTAAACCCATCACAACATCTTGAAGTCTTAATTCTTCTTCAATGCGCTCTTCACTAAGTCGTTTTATTAATATGTCCCATTCTGCACCTTCGGCGTAAAGATTTGACAGCTTTCGTTCTGTTTCTGGGTCTGCAATATTTGCAACTACAGTTGCTTCCCCGATTTTTTCCTTCGCCCCTTTACGAGTAAAGCGTCCAATAAATTGTAAGGTTACAGCCAATGATTTATGAGTGTCATGCAAGGCTGCTATTTTTAAGTTTGGCAAATCAAATCCTTCACCCAGCATATCAACACAAATAATAATGCGTGCACCATTTTCACTACGATCCAATATTTGATTTAAGGCATCCCTGTTTTCTTTTGTTCTTCCTGAACCGGAATAAACAACCTGAGGCTTTAGATCGGGAGCCAATTCTCTGTATAATGCGACAACTTTTTCAGCGCGTTCTTTCGTTCTGGTTCGAGCCATAAGCAGATGATCTAACCCGAGTTCTTCACGATCCCTTCTCAAAGCCGTTATCGCTTCTCCAGCAATTTTACGATCACGTTCATCCTCATCACCAAATTCCTCAATCGCTCTCAGGTTTATAGGCCTATAATATCCCGTAGCCTGTGCGTCACCGAGCTTAAAATTAAATATGATTTTTCCATCGACTCGTTTGTCGTCTCGTCTAAAGGGGGTTGCCGTGAATTGAGTAATACGCTTATCCTTAAATTGATCTCGAATAGCCAACCATTGTGGTGCTGTTACATGATGGGCCTCATCCACAATTAAATCGGAACAATACTCGGTGAGATAGGCCACTGCTTCTGGGGCCGATGCTTGCAAAGTGTTTGGTAATGTTACGATTACGTTAGCCTTTTCTAAAAGCTCTTTGGCTTCCTCAACAGATTGGAGGCCTTTGGAAAGCCGTGCCACAAATGGTCTGGCAATTTCATATGGAACTGCTCTAGCTGCTGGCAAAACACCTAGAGATATGAATTTTTCGGAGATTTGTGTTCGCAAGGTGTCCGTTGGCACAAGAACCAAAGTTTTAGGCAATAGCCTGTAAACCTGCATAGCCAACATTGTCTCTGTTTTGCCAGTACCTGTTGGTAAAACTACAGTCGCTGGATCAAAGCTTTTTCCAACAGCAAAATGAGCAGAAATGGCATGAAGTGCGCCTATTTGTGGTATGCGCAACCCCGGCAACCCACGTTCTTCATCCTCTAGGCTAAATGCAAATTTATTCTGCCAATTTTCAAGCACTTTTTCAGGGGTTGAGGCATGATCTTCAAGTTCACCAAAACTGTCCCATGAGAATACTGTTTTATCAGATATATCGCTAATATCTTGAATATTTGGCGCTTTTAAGACTCCCAACGTAGTCTCTATCTGTTTTGCCCTACTTTTACGTATTAAAATTTCATGGAAAGGCGCTTCCATCTTTGTACGCACAAGGAAATGCCCTGTGTACTGGGAGGTAAAAATCTCAACACTTTGTTTGGTCGCAAAGAACGGTTGTTGCACAACAGCATTGCCGCCAACTTTCAACCGTCTCTCTGGTAAAGCAGGGACAAGAATATCGCCCCGCCATTCGGCAAACATGCTCACTTAAAACATCCTTTTTTACGATGGGAGTAGCATATCATCTATCTCCGGCCTGTAAAATGCAGGTTACGCGTTTTCCAAAATATTTTTTAGCGAGGGCAACGCCCTTAGCACAATCATTTCACCAAAATACTGATAAATCCTGACAATGGCATTTCGTCCGCTGCCAATCCCTATTGCTTATCAGTTTCAGAGTTTCCCCGGCCCGTTCTCAGGCCGCTAACCGTCCGTGCCTTTCGTGCGGATGATGCGGGGGCGGAGTCAGAAAGGCTCCGGCGGTCGGAGCCTCCTGAAAACGGAGGAAACTCTAATGAAACTGATTACACAACATGAACTGGATGCGCTGACCCATGCGGAACTGCACACGCTCGACCAGATACTTTGCCAACTGCTTGTGCAAACGGCGCCGGGTAGCCCTGAACGCCGCAACTGTCTGGCTTCGCTTGAAAACGTCCGCCGTTCTATGAACCGGCACGATCCCCAGCCTTCCGCACCGAAGCCGGGCCTTTAATGGCCCGGTTTTACTAAAAATGCCACACTAAAAGTCTATGAAATCCTTTGTTAGGGATTTAGTATGTCTCTCTAATTTTTAAGGTAAGCCCCACAAGGGTTTTTAATAATTTTGGCAAGGAAGTCTGTATGTTGGATGAGTTAAAAAAATCACTTCTTAAAAAAATGTTTGCAGCTCACATGAAATGCTCTGGTCAACTTGATGCGACAAAATTTCGTGCCGATAATTATGAGCATATCGCCATACTCGATAGCCTTGAAAGCGACGGCTATATTGAAAGGGATCACGACAAATATCACTTTCACTTGATTGCACTTGCTGAAATCGCTGACGAAGTAAAAGAGGCAAAGGAAAATTTGGACAACTGTGAAAATCTGTTTCAAGAACTGCATAAGCACTACCGAAAGAGTCCAAAAGAAGGCATCAGCCTAAATAAACTCTCCGATATCACAGGAATAACAAGAGAGAAAGTCAGTGACAGCCTTTCTATCATGGTTAAAACACACGTTTTTGGCCACTATACTACCAACCTCTACGCCGATGATGCGAGTATCGGCCCCAGCGAGAACATTCTGAAATACAAATCTTTTGAGGAAATTATAAAGCAGCACCAAGAATGGCGCTTAGATAGGGTTGCGAATACTTCTGAAGCGCCTAGAAAAATGGAAATGCCCACTATGGACAGAGGAAGTATTGAATCATTTGAATCCTTGCTTCACCCTGAAATCCGCAAACACGCTTTAAGCCAGTTTACGAATGGCCATTTAAGAGAAGCAGTCCTAAATTCCATCATGGCTGTATTTGATCTTATACGTGACAGAACAAAATTGAATGAGGATGGTGATAGGTTGATAGGAAAAGCTTTTTCATTAGATGGCCCCTATCTAATACTGAGCGAAATACAGACTGAATCAGGACAAAACGATCAAAAAGGATTTATGCAGATATTCAAGGGTGCTTATCAAGGAATAAGAAATCCCAAAGCCCATAGCCTTAACCATGACCTGACGGAAGAGAAAGCGGCTCAGTATTTAGTATTAGCAAGCCTACTGGCCCGCAGGGTCGAGGAAGCTACGCTGATTAAAGAACAGACACAAGAAGAAGTCGCATAATAGGCCAACCATGAAACAAAATCATGAGACTACAAAAATAACCACAACAATGATTGAGGAGGCGTATGAGTCTGCAAAAGGTGTGTACGAGGGTAAGAGGTGGTCCCAGAAAATCGGACATGTTGCTAAGGTGGAATTCTGACATTAAAACGAAAGGGATCTACCGATATGA
>PFTR01000153.1 GCA_002789675.1 Alphaproteobacteria bacterium CG_4_9_14_3_um_filter_47_13
CTCTCTGTTTGGAGCATTCAAATATAAGAACGTCAGGTATATGCAGTTTGATTAAACCATTCACCGAACACAGTAATAGCTTCCTATAGTGGTCTGAACTTATGTTGTATCCAATGTTTTTAAAACCACTGGTATCAAAAGCTACTATTAATGGTTGGTGTTCATCCTCCATGATTGCCTTAATCTCTATTTAGGAAAAAATGGTGCCGTTGAAGAGATTTGAACTCCCGACCCACGCATTACGAATGCGTTGCTCTACCCCTGAGCTACAACGGCAATAACCTGTTTGAGTATATGTTCTGGGACAATAATTCAACAGATTTTTTACAGGGGACGTAGACGATTGTAACGCACTGGCATTGCTTTTTTAGACTTTGGAACCCGGTAGCAGTTCAGCATACCCTTCAAACCCTGTCATCAAAAATTCTGAGAAGTTCCTGTGACAGTTCAGAAGAAATTTCGATAATTTTTAGATTGGCCTTATATTCATATCTGGCCAGATTTAAATTCACGGCTTCTTCTGCCAGATTAACATTAGAAATACCGATCAGACCCTTCTGGTCAGCAAAAGGCGAATCCGGGCTGTAAGAGGGGACAAAGGGGGTATTTTTAGGAAGAATCTCTGATTTGACGCCCTGCCCCGTGCCCAGATTATCAAGAAGGGCTGTCTGCACAGTGGTAACGGCCTGATACGGAGCCTGTGCAGGATCAGTCAACGAGCCTGTTGTGGTCAGATTGGCAATATTTGAAGCACTTGCTTCCACTTTTTTCGTTGAAGCAGACAGTCCGGATAAGGCAATCTGTATGGCGTTAATCATAATTTTACGATACCATGGTTAAGTTAATAAGGCTTGAAAAACAGCTAAAATACAAGATTTTATTTATGCAGGCTTTTTACGGGGTATCAGGATATGAAAAAAATCAGGAAATTAATGGCCTTATCGCTGGCCTTGGGTCTTCTCTCCTTTCCGTCTCTCTCACAGGCAGAGCCAAAACCCTGGATCTGGAGCTGGTGGGAGAGTCATTGGGACGGACTTGATTTTATTCCCTATCTTGAAAATGGCAAACATCCTCATCACAGCCAATGGGATAATAGCAGCTGGCAACCACAGCAATGGGAAGCCCAGCGCAAGGACAGCCTTGATGTTATCAAAGGTTTTTACACTGCCGATATTATCAGAAGCCAGTATATAGAAGACGAAACATCCATTCTGGAGATTGGCCCCGGTTTTTATATGTTGGGTGGACAGGATAAAAATCGTATCGTCCGCATGGTTGATTATGTTTATGGCATTACCACAAGCAAAGAAAATGGTATGTTCATGCTGCATGACTGGGAAACCGGAGATGCTGTTGGTTCTTATACCCGTTATGGTCTCCAGATGCAGTAATAAAGGCTTGATTTACCGGCGCAATCATCAATATTGATGATTGCTTTTCTTTTTTATCGCTTTAGGTTTTTGTTATGGCTCTCTATACATCCGATCGTTTTGCCAGCGCCAGCGCAACCGGAACAGACTGGCGCGATACATCACGCGCCGTACTGGAATTACTGGAAAAAGCGGCTATTCCCGGTCATGATTACAGGATCGGTTTTCTTTATATTTCCGATGAACTGGTCGAAGACGCGGCCAGTATTCTGAATTTATTCCGTGCCGTGACGAATATCGAGCATTGGGTTGGTGCCACAGGGCTTGGTGTCTGCGCAACAAACGCGGAATATGTCGAAAGCCCTGCCATTGCCGCCATGATCGGACGCATGAAAGACAGTGACTTTTGCGTTTTTCCAGCCTTAAAGCAAGGCACAACAACAGAAAAACTTGAAAAATGGACAGATCATCATGACCCGATGCTGGTTCTGGTGCATGGCGATCCTCAACCGGATACAGATCCGGCAACAGCGCTTGAAACACTGGAGTTCATAACACAGGGTTTTATCACAGGCGGCATGTCTTCCTCACGCAGCACCACAATGCAGTTTGCCGATGAAATTTCACAGGGAAATATTTCAGGTGTCGCGTTTTCACAGGATATTGATGTGGCCACCACGCTAACGCAGGGATGCGCGCCTATCGGGACATGGCATAGAATTACAAGATGTGAGGACAATGTCATTATGGAGCTTGATGGCCAGCGCGTCTTTGAAATTTTTTCATCCGATCTTCGTGATCTGGCGGTCTCGAAAGGCGCAGCGGAAGAAAATGAAGATACGGATATTCAGGAGACCCTCTTTCGCGGGGAGGTTCACGTTGCCTTTCCGGTTCAGGGCAGTGACCAGAAAGACTATCTTGTTCGCAATATTGTAGGAATTGACCCTGAAAAAGGATGGATCAGTGTCGGACATCCCGTCATGAATGGCGAGCAGATGATGTTTGTCCATCGCAATAATCAGACCGTCCGGACAGATTTGTCACGGGCACTGCTTGAAATCCGCAGCAGACTTGAAACAGAACGGGGTTCTTTCAAACCGCAGGGCGCACTTTATATTTCCTGCATGGCGCGGGCACAGCCGGATTTTGGTGTAGGCCCTGGCGGGGAAATGGCACTGGTGCGTGAAATTATAGGCGATATCCCTCTGGCCGGATTTTACGCCAATGGTGAAATTTCCAACCGCCGTTTTTATGGTTACACAGCCATTCTTATTCTCTTTCTCTAAAAGTCTTTGTGAAACCATGCAAAGAGATTTAGGATAAAAGGAACACTGAATAAAAAAGGAATCCGGATCATGAATGGACACTATAAAAGAATTTTACCAGCAGTCATTTTTATCTTTTCTGTTCTGGTTGCCCCTTTATATGCTTCTGCACAGCAGAATCCGCCTTTGCCCGCGCCTCTTAAAAATATGGCCGACGAAGGCGCACAAATGCGCTATCTCGGGCAACAGAACGGGCTTGATGGCTGGATTGCCATTAAAGGCGGCAAAGAGCAGTATTTTTATGTAACGGCGGACGGGCAGGCCTTTGTAATGGGTCTTCTCTTTGATAAAACCGGAAAAATCACAACCCTGAAACAGGTACAGGCACTTCAGGAATCCGGTGAAGGAGAAACGCTTGATTTCTTCGCCCGTGAAGGCGCTTCGTCAGGAATGGACGCTATCACACCACAGGACAGGACAGACCGCGAATTCAAAACCCCGTCCGAGCAGCTTTTCAGCGATGTTGAATCCAGCAACTGGATCATGCTCGGCAATAAGGATGCTCCTTATATTTACGTTTTCATTGATCCGCAATGTCCGTATTGCCACTCTTTTCTCAATGATTTACGCACGGATTATATTGATAAAGGCCTCTTGCAGATACGTTTGATCCCCGTTGGATTCAGTGCAGAAACAAGAGCACAGGCCGCCTTTTTACTGGCTGTCCCCAATCCGCAGAAACGCTGGTACGATCATCTTGACGGCGATGAAACCGCCCTGCCTGTCACACCGGATATCAACCAGCAGGGCGTCCAGCGCAACCTTGCCATCATGCAGTCATGGAAAGTCAACGTCACTCCTTTTACAGTCTACCGGACAACAAAAGGCGAGGTTAAAATCATTCAGGGACGGGCGCAGGATATCAAACAGATTATGAACGGCCTGCACTAGACAATGAAACTTGCCTGGAAACAGATCGAACCTTTCGTTAAAAACCCTGATATCAAAGCCCGGGTCATCCTTGTCTATGGCCCTGATGACGGACTGATGCGCGAAAGAACGCGAATTATGGGCAAAACAGTAACGCCGGATCTCAACGATCCTTTTAATGCCGTGACCCTGAATACGGCACAACTGCTCGATGACCCCGCCCGGCTGCAGGATGAAGCGGGTGCCATGTCAATGATGGGCGGGGCGCGTCTGATCCGGATCGAGGATGGCGGTGATAAACTTGCCCCGATGATAAAAGACTATCTCCAGAATCCCAGCGCCGTAAATCTTGTTCTGATTGAAGCCGGTGAACTCGGCCCCCGCTCGTCTCTCCGTTCCCTATGTGAAAAAGCCAAAAATGCGGCCGCTGTTCCCTGTTATGTCGAAGATGAACGCAGTCTGGCCGGACTCATCCGGCAAACGCTGCAGGAAGAGGGCTATAATATTTCCTCCGATGCCGTTCCCGTACTGGCTGCTTCTATTCTCGGTGATCGTGGCCGCGTCCGCAGCGAAATTGAAAAGCTGATCATTTATATGGGCACTGAAAAAAGAATTACCCTTGATGATATCCATGCCTGCTGCGGCGATGCAGGAGCGCAAACGCTGGATAATCTTATCTATAGTGTTGCCGGCGGGAGCCCCGAACCGGCACTCAAAGCCTACACAACCCTGATGGATGAAGGTGTCCCGCCCATCGTCATCCTGCGCGGCCTGCAAAACCATTTCCGCCGTCTGCACCTGACCAAAGCACGTATAATAGAAGGGGTTCCGGCGCAAGATGCCCTTAAAATGCTCCAGCCACCGCTTTTCTTTAAAGTCGAAGATTCTTTCAGGGCACAGCTAAGTCGCTGGTCGCTGGTCGCCCTTGAAACAATCCTGTCCCGCCTGGCTCTCCTCGAAGCCCAGACCAAAAAAAGCGGGGTTCCTGTTAATACATTATGCGCGCAGGCCTTTCTTGCCATTAGCGCCCGTTAAAACATCCCGTGTCTTTCCGGAGTTTTTATTGACATTTTCAGAGGTTATCCTTATTTTACAACTATCTTTTCCCTAATCTACAGGAGATTTTTATGGCTGATCTTTTTGAAAATCCGATTGGTACAAACGGTTTCGAGTTTATCGAATTTACAGGCAAGGATATCCCCCTGCTTGAAAAACTGATGGATGATTTTGGCTTTACAGCTGTTGCGCGGCACAAAACGCGTAATATTACGCTTTATCAGCAAAAAGACATCAAATTCCTGCTCAACCGTGAAACAGACGGACAATCCGGCGTCTTTGCGGCAGAGCATAATGGCGGTGCCAGCGCCATGGCGTTCCGTGTCAAGAATGCGGCAACCGCCTACACAGAAGCCGAAAAACGCGGCGCAGAGATTGTGTCGGCGAAAGAGCATGGGGGTTCCATGGCCATTCCGGCAATCAAGGGAATTGGCGGCACATTACTCTATCTGATCGAGTCCGAAACAATTTATGATACGGATTTTGAAGGGCTGGCTATTGCGGGCGAAGGTGTTGGCCTGACCTATATCGATCACCTCACCCATAATGTTCATCGCGGCAATATGGATAAATGGGCAAAATTTTACGAGAGTATCTTTAATTTCCGCGAGATCCGCTATTTTGATATTGAAGGCAAGCTGACAGGGCTAAAAAGCCGTGCCATGACATCGCCCTGCGGTAATATCCGTATTCCGCTCAATGAATCCTCGGATGATAAATCCCAGATCGAGGAATTTCTGCGCCGTTTTAACGGGGAAGGAATCCAGCATATTGCGCTTGGCACCGATGATATATTCAAAACCGTTGAAATGATGGCCGCCAGAGGCGTACCGTTCCAGAAAACGCCTGCAACATACTACGAAAAAACAAATGCCCGCGTTCCCGGTCATAATGAAGACCTTGCCGAATTGCAAAGACTGAATATTCTTGTTGATGGCGCTCCCACAGAAGGACAGGGATTACTGTTACAGATTTTCACACAGGACGAAATCGGCCCCGTCTTTTTCGAGATTATCCAGCGCAAAGGCAATGAAGGCTTCGGCGAAGGTAATTTTCAGGCGCTCTTTGAATCAATCGAGCTTGACCAAATCCGGCGCGGCGTTCTGGAAGACAAAGTGGCGGCAGCGGAATAAACGCAGCCTCTCTCATTCATACACATAAAAGGATCTGGACATGAAACTTGCCTCCCTCAAAAAAGCCCGTGACGGGCAACTGGTTGTTGTTGATAACGCGCTGGAACATTATGTTCCTGTAACTGTTGTTGACACAATGCAGCAGGCACTGGAAAACTGGGAGAAAGTTGCGCCAGAACTACAAAAAATCTCTGATCTTTTAAATGACGGAAATATGAGCGATGCCCAACCATTTAACGCACAGAATTGCGCATCACCCCTTCCCCGTGCCTACCAGATTCTGGACGGTAGCGCCTATCTGAACCATGTCGAGCTTGTCCGCAAGGCACGCGGCGCAGAAATGCCGCCCGAATTTTTGCATGATCCCCTCATGTATCAGGCCGTCTCGGATACGATTTTATCACCAACGGAAGATATTCCCGTCCCGAGCGAAGCCTTTGGTATTGATTATGAAGCCGAAGTTGCCGTCATTGTTGACGATGTGCCGATGGGCGTAACGGCAGAAGAAGCCGGACAGCATATCAAACTTGTCATGCTGATGAATGATGTATCACTGCGCAATCTTATTCCCGCCGAACTTGGCAAGGGATTCGGATTTGTCCAGTCCAAACCGCCCAGCGCTTTTTCTCCGGTTGCCGTAACACCGGATACTTTGGGAACGCACTGGAAAAACGGAAAACTGCATTTACCGCTTCTTAGTCTTTATAATGGCAAAGAACTCGGACATCCGGATGCCGGCGCGGACATGCAGTTTGATTTTACGCAGCTTATCGCCCATGCCGCTAAAACACGCCCCTTGAGTGCGGGGACAATTATCGGCTCCGGCACAATTTCTAATTATGACCGCAGCGCGGGCGTGAGCTGCTTTGCCGAAATCCGCATGATCGAAAAAATCGAACAGGGAGACTTCAAAACCCCGTTCATGAAATATGGTGATACCATCCGTATTGAAATGAACAACCCCTCCGGCCAGTCTGTTTTCGGCGTCATCGAACAGAAAATTGTGCCTTATTCCGGTAGCGTAGGGCAAGACAGGGAAAAAGATCAGAGTCGTGCCATAGGCTGATTGCACGGCCTATTTTATTTCCGGAACATCCTTTATTTGACAAAATAATAGTATATATGCTAATGGATATTTTCTTTAACAGGCAAGAAAGACGGAATTGAAAATGAGCAGTGATACAGCAAAAGAAGATATAAAAGAGAAACTTCATGGCAGGTGGATCATAGAGAGAATGTCAACCACATTTCCGGACGGCGTGGAAGAAGAACATCCCGGCGCTTCCGGGCAGCTTGTCTATAACACAAGACTTGCAACTGTTTTTGCGCAGATTGCCCGCAAGGATTCCAAAGATCCAAGTGGCAAGATGGCGTTTAGTTACTATGGTAATATCCTGTTTCCCGAGGAAAGCAAGAATGAAGTTGTTCATTGCATTATATCGGCGTCAAAAACCGATATGGTGGGGGAAAATATGCGGCGGACTTTTAATTTGAGTGCCGATGGCCAGCATTTGCGGATTACAGGCGCCAGCGCCAAGTACAAGGAGGCGATGATCAATATCGACTGGATTAAGGAAGATGACCGCGCCAGAATGAATGATCTGCCGACAGGCCGCAGAAGCCGCCACGGCGAGGAAATGAACATCACATAACAAGCAGGAAACTATAGAACCCTCTGCAAAAGTTTGAAGTAACGGTGGTGGAGCGCCATTT
>PFTR01000024.1 GCA_002789675.1 Alphaproteobacteria bacterium CG_4_9_14_3_um_filter_47_13
CGCTTCAGGATATAAAACTCAAAAATCCTCTCCTCAAATTGTCCAAAATGGCGCTCCACCACCGTTACTTCAAACTTTTGCAGAGGGTTCTATATCTATATATAATGTCGTTCCAAAATGGGGATAATAAAGAATGAGTAAAAATATGAAAAGTATATGTCTGATGGTGCGCGATGACCAGTATGAAAAGCTTCACAAAATGGAGGTGAATATGAGTGGCTATATCAGGGATCTGATTGATGATAGTCTGAGCGATCATATCATTACGCTGAACGTGGCCGAAGAAACAAAGACCCTTTATGACCGGGTTATTTCAATGTCTTCCAATGGCGATGCGGAACTGGAGCCGCATCTGCGGATTGCTTTGAAGAATGTGCTTGATGTGAATATCAGGGAAATGCAGAAATTACAGAAAAAGCTTGAAGCAAAATAAAATCCTATCCCAGTTTTCCTTTATCAAAAGCATGGACAAGATCAGAAACACGCAAGGTTTTTAGCGGCCTGCCATTGCCGAAAACCCATAAAAAACCGGAGAGTAAAGGGGAGATCATTGTCCCTTCACTAAAATAGTCATTGATACGAAAACCGGAAATATCAATATCAAAAACCAGAGAAAAAAGTTCAAGTAATTCTGCAGCTTCTGTACCATCGAGTTTTAAATCCTGACGCAGCCGTGCTGTGAGATTGATTGTTTCTGGCGGTATGGCCAGCTCCTCCGCAAGAAAAGCGCGGATTTTATGCGCGGGTGTTTCATATTTTTTTATCTGTTCCAACGTCATGCCGTATGTTTGACATCGGTATTGTCCGTACTGAAAATCCAGCCCCCGCCAATAACACGGTCTCCCTGATAGCAAACGGCAGCCTGCCCCGGAGAAATACCATATTGTGGCTGATCCAGACATATTTCGGCGTTACCGTCATCTTTTAAGTGTAAGAAAGCAGGTTCCGGTTTTGAAACAGAACGCAGTTTAACCGTTACGATGCCGCCTTGTTTCACCAGCCAGTTCCCGTCCTGTACATGAATCAAATTCCGTGCCAGCGCTTCCCGGGGGCCGACAACCACACGGTTTTCCTGCGGCAATAGTGCCACAACATAAAAAGGATTATTCTGTTCATCATGGCCGCCGCCAATGCCAAGACCTTTGCGCTGTCCGACCGTATAATGAATAATGCCATTATGTTGCCCGAGAATACGGCCATCAAGATGGACAATATCACCGGATTTTTCAGCTTCAGGACGCAATTTTTTAACAACGGCTGTATAGTCGCCCTGTGGTACAAAGCAGATATCCTGACTATCCGGTTTTTCCGCATTTTTAAGCCCCAAACGCCCGGCATGGGCGCGTGTGACCTCTTTTGTCCAGCCCCCCAGAGGAAAGCGTAGAAAATCAAGCTGTTCCTGTGTTGTGGCAAAGAGAAAATAACTCTGATCCTTGCCATCATCAACCGCACAGTGCAGGGCGGCGCTGCCATCTTCTCCGACTATTCTCCGGACATAATGCCCTGTTGCCATACAATCGGCATTTAAATCATGCGCCGTTTGCAGCAGATCACGGAACTTGACCGTCTGGTTGCAACGCACACAGGGAATAGGCGTTTCGCCTCGTAAATAGCTTTCGGCGAATTCATCAATCACGGAGTCTTTGAAATTGCTTTCATAATCAAGCACATAATGTGGAAAACCGCGCTCTTCTGCAATACGTTTTGCATCATAGATATCCTGTCCGGCGCAGCACGCACCCTTTTTTGCCAAGGCCTGTCCGTAATCATAGAGCTGCAGGGTAATGCCGACAACATCATAGCCCTGCTCATGCAATAATGAGGCAACCACCGATGAATCAACGCCGCCGGACATCGCCACAACGACCCGGGTATTTTCAGGTTTTTTATCAAATCCAAGACTGTTCATGCGCGGCAATATACATGGTTTCCGTCATTTAAAGCAAGTTTTGACAAAAGAAAGGGGGAGCATAAAAATAAAATATTCTGCTATCTATCCTTCAATAAAGACTTGATCTCGTTCAGTTGTGCACGGAGATCTCCAATGTCACTATGAATATCACCAGCTTCCTTGTGCAGCATATCCTTAACGCCTTTGTTCTCGCCTTCAAAGTCATGGATAATATCCATGGCATCGACAATAATACCGACAAAGAGATTCAGAACCGCAAAGCTTGTGCTGATGATAAAGATAATAAAATAAATCCATGCCCAGGGGAACAAGGCGATCGTCGGATTGGCAATATCCGGCCAGCCCTCCAGAGTCATGATCTGGAACAGGGTATACATGGATGCCCCGATACTTCCGAAAAAAACCTGCATTTCTGGATCGGAAGAGGCGCCGAAAGTCTGCGTGGCAATCACGGCAGAAACATAAAAAATAATAAGCATGATGCCCATGATGGACGTCATGCCGGGCACAGCATTAAAAAGTGCCGTTAACACCCGCCGCATTGAGGGGACAATGGACATGAGGCGCAAAACCCTGAAAATTCTCAGGGTTCTCAGAATTGTCAGGGTATCGCCTGCGGGAATAAGGGAGATCGAGATAATAACAAAATCAAAAACATTCCAGCCATCACGAAAAAATGAAAGACGGTAGGCAAAAATTTTCAAGGCGATTTCAAGGACAAAAACCATCAGGATCATCAGATCAATCACCCGCAAATACACACCATAATCTGACTTTATGGCAGAATCGGTCTCCAGCCCCAGCAGAATGGCATTCAGAATAATCAGAGCCGCAATAAAATTGGTAAATTTTGGATGTTCGACCAGATTTGCAACATGCCCCCGAATGCCGGTGAGAACAGTTTTCTGGAGATTGACGGGTCTAACCATGGATTTCCTCTCGCTATTAAGCTTGAAATATTGTTTATTTTAATAAATATTACCACAGATAAAAAGGATTTTTAAAAATGGGTAAGGATTTTCCGGTTTCGTGGGAGGAAATGCATCGTAACAGCAAGGCGCTGGCCTGGCGTTTGCTTGAAAACGGCAAGAAAAACGGTGGCTGGAAAGGCGTTGTCGGGATTACGCGGGGTGGGCTGGTTCCGGCCTGTATCATTGCGCGGGAGCTTGATTTAAAAATGGTCGAGACCTTCTGTATCTCTTCCTATGATCATAAAGACCAGCGCGAGGCACGGATTCTCAAACAGCCTGAAAATCTTGGTGATGGTACTGGCTGGATTATTATTGATGATCTGGTCGATACCGGAAGCACCTTTAAAATCGCCCGTAAATATTTCCCGAAAGCCCATTATGCCTGTATCTACGCAAAGCCTGCTGGCGCTGAAACAACAGATAGTTTTATTACTGAAGTCAGTCAGGATACATGGATTCATTTCCCGTGGGACATGGAAGCGACTTATAGTCCGCCGATTGCGGACAACAAATAAATGATTATGTCTATATAGCGCACCAGAAACAGAAAATGCTTGATTTAAGGGGGTAAAACCGTATATAAAACCCCATTCCGTAAAGGAAAAGAGCGGTCTGGCTGGATATCGGCATGCCATGGCTGCGTCAAAAAACTCTAACCAAGGAGATGAAAATGCCGAAAATGAAGACCCATAGTGGTGCCAAGAAGCGATTCAAGGTGACCTCAAAAGGTAAGGTGAAGGCAAAAAATGCTTTTTCCCGCCACATGATGATGAATAAATCGAAAAAATCGAAAAGAAAAGCCAGAGGAACATCCCTTCTCAGTGCGGACATTACAACAATTGTCCTGCGGAACTGGTTTCCTTACGCCCGTAAAAAGAAAAAAATCAGACCCGTTGTCACAATGATGGAAGGAGATAAATAATGGCTAGAGTAAAAGGAGGGCCCCGCGCCCACGCCAGACATCGTAAAGTGATGAAAGCGGCCAAAGGTTTTTGGGGTCGTAGAAAAAATACATTCCGCGCTGCTGTCCAGGCTGTTGAAAAAGCAGGCCAGTATGCCTATCGTGACCGCCGCACCAAAAAACGGACATTCCGCGCTTTGTGGATTCAACGTATCAATGCCGGTGCACGTTTGAACGGTTTGACATACAGCCAGTTCATGCATGGCTTGAAACTCGCGGAAATCGAGCTTGATCGTAAAATCCTGTCGGATCTTGCCATTCACAATGAAAAAGACTTCGCCGCCCTTGCCAAACAGGCTGCGGATGCCTTGAAAAAGGACGAGAAAAAAGCGGCCTGATAAAAGACCGCTTTATGCAGACAGCCCCTTTTGCGAGGGGCTGTTTTTATTTATCCAGGGGAATGCTGATTGACAATATTCTTTTATCTGCCAAACTCTTGAAAAATTCAGAGCTTTCAGGGAAAAACCATGGTTCATATTATAGTCATTCTATTAACCGTACTCTTCTCCTCCTCAGGTGTGGCTCTGGCTGCGGAAGAACATGAGACGGTTGTTGATTTGACAGTTCATCCACTGGCAATCGTATCTCTTGCCATTTTCGTATTATCTTATGTCGCTGTTTTATTTGAAGAAAAAACGCATTTACCAAAATCCAAACCTGTTATGCTCGGCGCGGGTCTCATCTGGGTCACCATCGGCTTTATGGCCAAAGATTACGGTATTGATCATGACACCCTGCGCAATGCCGTTTTTCACGGGCTGGATGAATATGCGTCCCTTTTACTGTTCCTGCTGGCGGCGATGACCTATATCAGCGCACTGGAAGACCGGAAAGTCTTTGCCACGCTCCGCTCGAAATTAGTGCAGGCCGGATTTAACATTAAACAGCTTTTCTGGATTACCGGCATTCTTGCCTTCTGTCTGTCTCCGATTGCGGACAATCTGACGACTGCGCTTGTCATGGGGGCGGTTGTCATGGCTGTTGGTGGCAACGATCCCAGATTTGTATCGCTGAGCTGTATCAATATTATCAATGCTGCCAATGCCGGCGGTGCGTTCAGCCCGTTCGGGGATATTACCACTTTAATGGTCTGGCAGGCGGAAAAAGCCGAATTTTTTGATTTTTTTGCCTTGTTCCTGCCCTCTCTTGTCAGCTTTCTGATCCCGGCGGTGATTCTGGGTTTCTTTGTTCCCAAAGGAATGCCGTGGTCAATGAAACAGAGCGAAGAAATCAAACCCGGCGGTAAAATGATTATTTTCCTTGGTTTTGCGACAATTGCCATGGCCGTAAGTTTTGAGCAGTTTCTTGGTCTGCCGCCTTTTCTGGGTATGATGATGGGACTGTCCATTTTGATGTTCTGGAGTTATTACATCCGAAAATTCGGGAAAAAAAGAGACGAGAGTTTTGACATTCTCAAAACGGTGGCGCTCTCCGAATGGGATACGCTACTGTTTTTCTTCGGGGTGATTTTCAGTGTTGGCGGGCTTGCTTTTATCGGCTATCTCGAATTTGCATCAACAAGCCTGTATGGCAACTGGGGCGCAACAACAACCAATATTTTCCTTGGTTTTGTCTCGGCCATTATTGACAATATTCCGGTGATGTTTGCCGTGCTGAGTATGAATCCGGAAATGGATCATTTCCAGTGGCTTCTCATTACCCTGACAACCGGCATTGGCGGCAGTATGCTCTCTATCGGTTCGGCGGCAGGTGTCGCGCTGATGGGCGTGGCGCGGGGACAATATACCTTCTTTAGCCATCTGAAATGGACTCCGGTCATTTTCCTCGGTTATGCCGCTGCAATTTCTGTTCACTTTCTGGTCAATGGATAAAATATATGCTCTGGCGTGATACCCATCCGGCACTGCATTCCATTGCCCTCGTAACCATTGGCTTTATGTTATATAGCTTTGCCGATACTATTGTTAAATGGCTGACACAGTTTTACAGTGTGCCGGAAATTCTGACCTATCACAGTCTTCTGGCACTCCCCGTTGGTGTCATCTGGCTTGTAAAAAGCAAAGGATGGGCTGGCTTTAAAACGCCCTGCTGGCGCTGGATGTTCTTACGCGGTTTTATCCTGAGTATGACAACCATCTGCATTGTGAACGCCGTGTCCTATATCCCGCTGGCAGATGTTTACAGTATTATTTTTATCGCCCCGTTGCTAATCAGCATCCTGTCATCTCTTCTCTTTAAAGAAAAAGTTGGCTTCCATCGTTTTATGGCGCTAATCGTTGGATTTATTGGTGTCCTCATAGTTGCTGGACCCCAATTTGAACATTTCAATATTGGCATTATCTTTGCTTTTCTCTGTGCTTTTCTCATTACAGCCAACCTTCTCCTTTTACGGGTTATTGGCGACAAAGAACCTTTACCACTTTATTTCCTTTATCCTTTTAGCTTCACGTTACTTTTTAACGCCCCGTTTATCATGAATGATTATACGGCGGTGGCAACAGAACACTGGATTTTTTTCATCATTCTGACCTTATGTGTTGTTACGGCGATGGTTATAACCTCCCTCGGCTTTGCCCGTGCGCCGGAATCTTCGGTTGTGGCTCCTTTTCACTATACGCAGATTTTCTGGGGCATCCTTCTTGGCATCCTTATTTTTGGCGATATACCAACACTGCAAATGCTGGGCGGTGTTACCCTGATTATAGCGTCCGGTCTTTACACCATCTGGCGTGAACACAGACTCCACCGCCGGGCAATATATCTGTCTCAGTCCTCACAGAATTCCCCATAAACCGCATTATTCTGATCCACAGCCAGTTTCTGGAATTCGCTTCCGCAATGCAATGTCGCAACGGGTTTATAAACCGCACAAAAATCAGGGCTGGTCGAAATGACGGCGCACCCGCTCACGATAAGAAGAATCAAGAGCCACATCATTCTGGATTTCCAGTGCCTTCCGGTTTGCTTCATTCTGTGCTTCGGCAATGCGGGCACGATGCCGCCATTTTCCCCCTTGATAAAAGGCAAAGAAAACAGCGGACATTGCAAAAATAATAATGAAAACATTAAACATCTCCTTTATCCTTCTTGCAGGCATTGCCGATATTCAGCGCCAGAAAATTTAAAACGGCCAGAAGATAGTCCCTGATTTTATCGTCATTTTTTGTCGGAGTGAGCGCCGTTAAAGCACTCGCTGCTGTAACAATGGATGTTACCGCCAGTAAAAACTGCTGTGCCGTTTCAAGAAATGAGGGGGTTGTTATAAAATTGATAATTTGTTCAAACATTGTTTTTTCCTTTCGTCAGTTTATAAAAAATATGATTGCCAATCACGGCAACCGGACGTTCCCCCTTGCTCCAGAGTGGTATCACCCCGATAGCATGGTAATGATCCGCGCCGTTGGTCACATCAATCATGGCACGGTAAACGGCACGCCGCGCAATCCGCAGCGCCGTGGCAAACTGCAGATCTTTTTCTGTGACACTCTGAAGCAGCCGCGCATTGGGATCATCCTTGTTCCAGCAGCTAAACAGAGGTGGTCCTACTTTGTTGGACAGGTTGGCGGCGTTTTTAAGGTGGAATCCCGTTTCAACAATTATGCCGCCATTGCG
>PFTR01000071.1:0-27178 GCA_002789675.1 Alphaproteobacteria bacterium CG_4_9_14_3_um_filter_47_13
AATGGCGGCATAATTGTTGAAACGGGATTCCACCTTAAAAACGCCGCCAACCTGTCCAACAAAGTAGGACCACCTCTAACCGGAAATAAGAGAAGCGGTCGGTGTTTTCAAGAATGCGAATGCATTATATAATGCTGTTAACCAATTGGAGAATACAGTTTTTAGTCGTGAGAAACTGAGTGTATTAGGTGACAGAGCGGATATAGAAAAAATGTTTGGTACATCCGAGATTGCGCCGAAATATGTCGAGGATAATAGCAATGCGCCCCGACAAATTCTGGTTCGCCCGGAAGAAAAAGCAATCGGAACAGGAAGTATGATTGGCGCGGGTGCTTATCTGGGAGCCGTCGGAGTGCTTCTGGCGGGCGGCGCAGCCGCAACGATTCCAGATGTTATCACTGCGGCTGTTTTTGGAGGAGGGATTGGGGGTGTTCTGGCAAAAATTCTGGGGGCGTATCTTGACAGGCATATTGAAAAACAAATCGAAAAAGGCGGCCTTATTCTCTGGGTGCAAACGGAGCGCCCGGAATATGAGCAGATTGCCTGCGACATTCTGAAAAAAAATGGAGCAAAACATGTTCATATCCATGCATTTTGAAATCTTTGGAAATAAAAACCGGAATGGTTGACCTGCCTGCCCGATAGGCTTAATTTACTTCTTTGATAATATAAGAAGATTTCGGGAGTAAGATCATGCGTACCATTTTACGATTATTTACTGTTATTCTGTTTGTGGCCGCAAGTCCTGCTTATGCCGATGATGTCACAAATGCTGATGGATTTGCCAATCTTGCCGAGAAATTATTACCTGCCGTTGTGAATATTTCATCGACACAGAAGCCCATGGATGTTGAAGATTTTCCAGAAATGCCGCATTTCCCGCCCGGATCTCCCTTTGAGGATTTTTTCGAGGAATTTATGGATAAACGTGGTCACGGAATGCCGGAAATTCCTCCTGCCTCTTTAGGATCCGGATTTGTGATTGATGCGGAAAACGGTTATATCATCACCAATAATCATGTTGTTAAAGATTCTGATGATGTTCGTGTTACATTTTCCGATGATGTCACGGTAGAAGCGGAAATTCTGGGGCGGGATGAAAAGACGGATCTTGCCGTTTTAAAAGTTGTTACCAATCATAAAATGACGGCTGTCCAGTTTGGCGATAGCAGTAAACTGCGTGTCGGCCATTGGGTTCTGGCGATCGGAAATCCGTTCGGACTGGGCGGCAGTGTGACGGCAGGGATTGTTTCCGCGCAACAGCGTAATATCAATGCCGGTCCCTATGATGATTTTATCCAGACGGATGCTTCCATCAATCGCGGGAACTCGGGAGGACCCATGTTCAACATTAACGGGGAAGTCATCGGGATTAATACTGCGATTTTCTCGCCCTCCGGCGGCAGTGTCGGGATCGGTTTTGCGATTCCCTCCAATCTGGCAAAACCCGTGATTAACCAGTTGATTGAATTTGGTCATACACGTCGTGGCTGGCTCGGTGTCCGGATCCAGAGCGTGACCGAGGAGATTGCGGAAAGTCTGGGGCTTGATAAAGAGCGCGGTGCATTGGTCGCCAGTATTACAGAAACAGGCCCTGCGCAAAAAGCAGGGCTTGAGTCCGGCGATATTATCCTTGAATTTAATGGCAAACCAATCAAGGAAATGCGGGATCTGCCGCGTCTTGTCGCGGAAACACCGATTGGCCAGAAAGTTGAAATGACATACTGGCGCGATGGCAAGGAACGTAAGGCACACGTGGAAGTTGGCGAGCTTGAGAAGGCCGAAGGTAACGGGTTGTTGGCAGAGGGCAGTGAAGAGATAGAGAATAAAGGCGTTTCTGTTGACACTCTGGGAATTAGTGTTCGTACTCTTACCTCTGCTGATTATCAGAATTTTCATATCGGTGAAGATGTTGAAGGTGTATTAATCAGTGAGGTTGTACCGCTTTCCGAGGCAGCGGATAAAGGACTTTTGACAGGCGATGTGATCGTCGAAATTAATCAGCAAACTGTGAAAACCCCGGAAGAGGTCACAACGATTATCGGGACGGCCAAAAAAGCCAAACATTCTTCTGTCCTGTTGCTGATTAACCGTGATGGAGATGTCCGGTTTGTTGCTTTGCGGCTGGAGAAAAAATAATCGGGAATTTTATGAACTGTCCTGATGATTGTTTGACTCCGGGTTTGATACACGTTGTCTATGGCGCAACGGCGAGCGGGAAGTCGGCATTTGCGCTGGATCTGGCGGTGCAGAAAAACGGTGTGATTATTAATGCGGATTCCATGCAGGTTTATGATGCATTGCATGGTCTGACAGCGCAGCCTTCGCGGGAAGATCAGGAACAGGTGCCGCATTGTCTTTATGCTTTGCTGGAACCTTCTGCGCAATGTTCTGCTGCGCTTTGGCGGCGGCTTGCGATTGATGAAATAACGAAAGCTTTTTCAGAAAACAGGACACCGATTCTTGTCGGCGGCACAGGACTTTATATCAAGGCATTGATTAAAGGGCTTGCACCTGTTCCTGATGCGCCTGCAGAAATTCGCGCAAAGGCAATAGAGCGGCAGAAAAATCTGGGTAATGAGGCTTTTCATGCCGAGCTTGCTGTGGTTGATCCGGTCATGGCAGCGCGTTTAAATCCCAATGATACGCAAAGACTCATCCGTGCGCGGGAGGTCTTTGATGCGACAGGTAAAAGTCTTGCTTATTGGCAATCCCTTCCCCCCGAAAGCCCGCCCGAAGGCTGGAAATTCCAGATGCATTTTGTCAATCCGGAACGCAAGATACTCTATGCACGGTGCGAGGCGCGTTTTGACTTGATGATGGAAACGAGAATTATAGAAGAAGTCAAGGCGCTGGAGGCCTTGATAAACGCTGGCCTTGTTCCCCCTGATGCCGCGATTACAAACGCGCTTGGTTTTAAACCATTGCTTGCTTATTTGAAAGATGAATGCTGTCTGGAAGACGCTGTCTCCCAAGCAAAACAGGATACGCGCCGCTATGCCAAGCGCCAGTTGACCTGGTTCCGGAACCAGATGTAATGAATGTTCAGGCAATGAGGCGCATCAGTATCTTTACTGCAAATCCCATTTTGGATCGAAGAGACGTTCATGTTCGCGGACGGCGTAGCGGTCGGTCATGCCGGCGATATAATCGGCGATAACACGGGCATGGGCGGTTTCGTTTGTTGCGCCTTCTTCGCGCAGGCGGGCTTGCCAGTCATCGGGGAGTAATTCGCTCTGGCTGATATAGGCACCGTAAATATCTTCGATAATCCGGCTGACTTTCGCCATGGTACGGCAGACTTCATAATGTTTGTACATGCGGCTCCACAGAAAAGCGCGAAGTTCGTTGACTTTTTTAAGCATGGGGGGCGAGAAGGTAACGATCTGGCGGCCTGCCATGCGGATATCTTCTACATTTTTCGGGTTGAGGGTTTTGAGGTTTTGTTGTGTCTGCGCCAGAACATCTTCCACCATTGCGCCGATCATCTCGCGGATGACTTCATAGACCAGTAGATCGTGGCTGAGGCCGGAATATTGTTGCTGCGCTGTTTTAACAATATCATCAATCAGGGATACAGTGCGGATATCCTTCAGCGTAAATAATCCGGCATGAAGGCCATCCTCGACATCGTGATTATTATAGGCAATGTCATCGGCAAGCGCGGCAACTTGTGCCTCGATAGAGGCGTAGGTATCAAGCCGTAAATCGGTTTGTTTTTGCAGGGCGGCAAGCGCAACTTGTAAACGCGGCTGCATCTTTTTGACAGGGCCGTTATGCTTGACCACGCCTTCCAGCGTTTCCCATGTCATGTTCAGGCCGATAAAGTCTGGGTATTTCCGTTCAAGAAAGGTCAAAACACGCAGCGACTGGTCATTATGGTCAAAGCCGCCGACATTCTTCATGCATTGATTAAGGATCTCTTCGCCGGCATGGGCAAAAGGCGGATGCCCCAGATCATGAGCGAGCGCCACGGTTTCCGCCAGATCTTCATTGACCATTAAAGCACGAGCCAGAGTACGGGAAATCTGCGCGACTTCCAGTGTATGGGTCAGGCGGGTTCTGTAGTGATCGCCCTGATGATAGACAAAGACCTGTGTTTTTGATTTAAGCCGCCGGAAAGCGCCTGAATGGATGATGCGGTCACGGTCACGCTGGAAGCAGGTGCGGTATTTGCTCTCCGGTTCGTTAAAGATGCGGCCTGCGCTCTGATCCGGACGGCAGGCATAATTAGCGAGCGGCAGGGCGCAGTAATTATAAGAGGCATGATCGGAGCGTGCATTCTTCATGCGCCGAGAGTAGCGCGGTTTAAAAATCTTCGCAATCACTGGATTTCTTGAATTCGTCAGAAAAATACACATATAATGGAGCATGAGTGAGAATTACGGCATTATTATTGATAGTAGCGCACTGGCGCGGATTAAGGCGTTACGTGAGTCTGGTGCCTTTACGGCGCAGACCATGTTGCGCGTGGCGGTAGAAGGGGGGGGCTGCTCGGGTTTCCAGTATCAGATCGCGCCAACCGATATTGTGAATGACGATGATATCGTTTTTGACAGTGCCATTCTGATTGATGAAATCTCGGCGCAATATCTAAAAGGTTCGACTGTTAAGTTCCAGAACGATTTGATGAGCGCGATGTTTGTCGTCGATAATCCCAATGCCACATCAAGCTGCGGCTGCTCCGCCTCGTTTTTGATTGATCCGGGGGCGCTTTAAAGGCGCACGGCAGATATTTTTCAAATTTATATAAATATTTATTCTATAATGGAATAATAACTTTTGTTGTATTCGCAGAGTCCTTTCAGAATAAATATTTAATGAAAAAAATAATACTGGTATTTAATCAGTATAAAGATAGTATTTATTAAATTATGACTATGACATAAATATGCCATATTTTTATTTACTTTGTTTTTCTATGATAATTTAAAGTATATTTTAAAGTTTTAAGTAATATTTGTTTTTTTATTATTGCTTTACTTTAAAAAAGTTTAATTTAAATATGAAAATAATGTTATACTTGGTTTTATCTTTAAAAATTATATCGAATGCTAAGTATTTTTAACCGCTGGTTAAAAAAATCGTATATATAATAAACTTATAACAGTGAGGCATGTCCGCCTCCGGTCTTGAAAAACAAAACTTTAACTTGCTGGAAACCAACAAAGGAGAGACGATTATGATTACAATTATTGCAAAAATTCAGGCTTATCTTGCGGATAAAGATGGCGCGACAGCGATTGAATATGGTCTGATTGCGGGCGGTATTTCGCTGGCGATTGTGGCGGCTGTGTTTGCGTTCGGTGATGACCTGCAGACAGTCTTCAGTACAATGGCAACGAAAATGGAATCCGCAGCCGGTAAAGTTTAACGGTTCGGTACGCTATAACACAAATATAAAACCCATCCGCCCGGCGGGTGGGTTTTTATTTAAGGTGATTCTGTAAATGGCAGTCATTCTGATGATTATTTATATTTTTAGTGTACTGGCGGCCTTGGGGTTGTCGGGGCTTGCTGCGTGGTCTGATTATAAGGGTATGGTTATTCCCAATTATATTTCTGTGTTAATTATCGCTATGTTCTTTGTCGGGTATTCTGCAGTTTTTTTTGCAGGCACCGAAGTATTTTTATCGCTTAAAATGCATATGCTGGCGGCGGCTTTGATATTTATTGTGACGTTTATCATGTTCCTGCTTAAGATGATTGGCGGGGGCGATTCAAAGCTTCTGACCGCTTTATCTTTATGGGTGGGGCATGCCGGTTTGAGTGCGCTGCTCTTTTATATGATGGTAGCGGGTTTGTTTCTGGGGGTACTGGCGCTTGTCCTGAAAAAGACAAAGCCCGTCAAATCACCGAAAGAGGGCAGTTGGGTTGCACGGGTACAGGCGGGAGAGAGCGTTATCCCTTACGGAATTCCAATTGCTATGGGAGCGCTGGCGGGATTTATTGATAGAGGATTTTTATCCTTTGATCATTTTAAGCTCTTTTTAATGTAAAAGTCATGAAACTCTGCTATAGTAAAATGTGTATAAGTTTGGGGGTAAGTTCATTGCTCCGTTTTTCTTTCTATTTTCCTGCGCTGAAAAGTGCTTATTTTCAAGAGGTTGACCTATGAACAGGAATGTAATGATTGTTCTTGCCGGTGGTTTTTTAATCGCCGTATTGGTGGCATTGCTCGTTCAGGCTGGCTTGAGTGGTGGAAAAAAAGAACAGCCTGTCATTTTGCAGGAGGAGGCCAAAGTTCAGATTGTTGTCGCTTCCCGGGATTTGAAAACGGGAACAGAGCTTGATGAAGAGAGTATGAAATGGCAGGAATGGCCGAAAAAAGCTGTTTTCCCGGGCGCGATTGTCAGGGAAGAGGAAAAAAAGGCTTCCGAGCTGGTCGAAGGGCGGCTGTTGCGGGATATGAAGATGGGGGAGCCGATTGTTACAAGTGCTCTTGTTCCGAAAACACAGGGAAATTTTCTAGCAGCTTCGCTTAATGAAGGAATGAGAGCTGTATCAATTAAGGTTGCTGCTTCAACAATGGTTGGTGGTTTTGTAGGGCCGAATGATTATGTGGATGTCCTTTTAACCTATAAGCAGAGATTTAATTACGGTAATACAGATAATTCAGATATGCAGAATACCCTTGAGATGACGATTGATAATCTGGCTACTGAAACAATTTTGCAAAATGTAAAGGTTTTGGCTGTTGACCAGAGTGCAATACGGGGCGAGGAAGATAAAGTTAAAGTTGGTAAGACTGTTACGCTTGAAGTGGATTATAAGGGAGCCGAAACTTTGGCTCTTGCTACCAAGATGGGTGATTTAAGTCTGTCACTCCGGCGGCTTGGGGATGAAACGGTTCTTATTAAAAGACCCCCTGTTACGACAGATGCGCGTGTTGTGAATATTGATAATGAAATTTTTGACGAGATTATCAATTCACAAGAAAATACTGGTCAAAAAACAAAGACTGTGCGAATCTATAGAGGTGATACGGTTGAAGAGTTGGTCGTGAGTCCATAAGTTTATCTATCTGTTCTTTCCTGTTTCGGGAATTTTTTTATCTAACGATTTGAGTTAAAACAAAATGTCAGTGCTATCCACACGGATGAAATCTGTAAGATTATTGTCAGTCATGGGACTGGTGCTTGCGGTCGTTTTTTGCGGAGCGCTGCAGGTTCATGCTTCTAAAGGTGATCTGACAACAATTGCCGCCGATCTACAAAGACATGACCCCACAATCGTTATTAATCAGAATACGGCAGAAATCGTTGATGTCGATGGCGAGATTGCCGATATTATGGTGGCCAATCCTTCTATTGTCGATGTGACGGCGTTACAGACAAACCGTTTATATATTGTCGGGCTTACTCTGGGCTCGACAAACCTCATTGCCATTGATGCGGCGGGAAATATTTTAAAAAGACTGAATATCCATGTGACTGTGGATACCGAAAATATCCAGCGCACTGTAACCGAGTTGTTTCCCGGCGAGGATGTAAAGGTTGAGGCGTTGCGTGGCCAGATTATCCTCAGTGGCAGTGTTTCGACACCGGAAGTGGGGCAGCGCGTCCAGAGTCTGCTCACTCATTATATCTCCGAAATTGAAGGTGCCAGTAGAACGGGCGATGAAGCTGTTGTCAACCTGATGAGTGTGAAGGGCAAGTCTCAGGTTATGTTGCGCGTCAAGATCCTGGAAGTTTCACGGACTCTGCTGAAAGAGCGTGGATCAGATACCACTATAGGGGATCTGGGCGACTCTCTTGGTGAAAATATTGATGTCAGTGATCGTCTGGGGGGGCTGCTTGGCGGTGTTGTGGAAACGGGTGTGACGGAGACACCTTTTGCCGCCTTCGGACTGCTCGAAAAATTTGGTGCATTTGGGCCAATTGACAGTGTCTTGACGATGCTCGAAGAAGAAGGGCTTGCAAAAATTCTTGCCGAACCGAATTTATCTGCAATTTCAGGTGAGCAGGCCAGTTTTCTAGCGGGTGGTGAGTTCCCCGTGCCATCAGGGCGGGATAGCGAAGGTAATATTGTGATTCAGTTCCGGCAGTTTGGGGTGTCACTGTCTTTTGCGCCGATTGTCATGTCACAGGACCGGATCAGTTTACAATTGACAACAGAAGTTTCTTCTCTGGCGCGGGATAGCGCTGTCACGCTTGCGGATATTCAAGTTCCGGGTCTTGATGTCCGCCGTGCTGCAACAACAGTGGAAATGGGTAGTGGCGCAACGCTGATGATTGCAGGATTATTACAGTCACAAACAATTAATAATCTGTCCGGCATACCCGGTATGACCCGCGCACCGATTATCGGCCAGCTTATGTCCTCGGAGAACTTCCGGCGCGATGAAACGGAAATGGTTGTTCTTGTAACGCCTTATCTTGTCGAGCCTTATGCTGATAAAAAGCAGGCAAAGAAAATTTCTGAACGGGAAGACAGAAATTCCAATGAGCTGGCAGCAGCCTTCTCGCGTAATATTGGCAGGGCTTTCGGAAACGTAAAAATATCTGGCTTGTTTGATGGTGACCAAAGCTATGGCTATATTCTGGAATGAGAAAACAGGAAATTAAAGAATGATCCCTATGCCCGTTTATAAAGTCCGTCATTTGATGCTGACCTGTTTTATCATCTCCGTTGTGCCTTTCGTTGCGAGCTGCACTCTTGATTCTCCCACATACCTTTCCCAGAAAAAAGTTGAAGTGGTGGAGACAACACAGCAATTCGAGATGGAAACGGCAAAGCTTGATAATGCTGCTCTGAAGCAGATTGCCGCTCATTATGCAGGCCATGGGGATGGCGCGGTGGATGTGACCGTCACTTATAATCCCAAAGCGGCAGATAATTCTGCCATGATGGCAAGTAATCAAGCGGCACGGATTGCCTCTGCATTGCGGGCGCAGGAGATCGGAACGGTTCGAACAGAAATTCTTCCGGTTTATGAGTCCGGTTCTTCCATGGCCTATCTCACATACAAGGCATATCGTGCGCAAGCACCGGAAGGTTGTAACAATCTAGAACAGATTGATGACTCTGCACATGAAAATTTTCGCGATTATAAATTAGGTTGTAGTACGGAATCCTATATTGCACAGCAAATTGCCAGACCTGCTGATCTGCTGGGGCGTGCAAATACTTCGGAAGAAGCAGATGCCCGCAAGAGAGCCAATGCAATTGAAGCCTATAAATGGACAAATGGACGAGGCCTTCTGGATGCTCCCGCGACCAGTGACTGATTTTTTTAGCTGAATTCAGCCTAATATCAATCATTTAGTAATAAATAACGGTCATGATATCAGGGGAATATAATGTTAATAATAAAATATTGAGGCAGAAAAGTTATGAGTGACGGGGATAAATCCCATATGTCTGTGTTATTACCGGAAGCGCGTGTTGCGTTATTTACGACGGATGCGGAAAGTAAAGAGTCGTTTCAGGCGCTGGAAAAAGACTGGCGTTTTGCACGGGTATCGCTGACCGTTATTGACGGTGATGTCGAGATGGCTATTAAGCATTATTCCTCAAGCCAGTCTCCCGAACTCGTGATTATCCAGACCGAAGAGATTGACGACGGCTTTACCGATAAACTGGAATCTCTTGCCGGGCATTTATCGGAAAAGACTTCAGCTATTGTTATAGGTCCGGTGAATGATGTAAATCTTTATCGTAAATTAATCGGGATGGGGGTCAGTGATTACCTTGTCAGACCCATTAAAACGGCTGCATTTTCCGATGATATTGCGGCAACGCTTATTGAGTCCGTTGGCAGCGGTGATAGTCGTCTGATTGCTGTGATGGGGGCGAAAGGCGGGGTTGGCGCAACGGTTATATCAGAAGCACTGGCATGGCATATTTCATCGGATCTCGGTCAGAAAACATTTTTTCTTGATGCCGCAGCAGGGTGGTCAACATTAAGTGTCGGGATGAATTTCGAGCCAAGTACAACACTTGCCGAGGCGGTGCGTGCAGCGGCGGAAGGGAATGAAGACAGTCTGACCCGGATGATTGCCAATCCCGAGGAAAAGCTTTTTATTCTGAGCAGCGGCGGTGATGTGATGCTGGATGATCATATTGAACCGGAGAAATTCGAGGCTTTACTAAAATATCTTATGGGGCTTTATCCGGTTGTGATTGTCGACCTTTCCGGTGGAACGGCGGCTTTGAAACGCGCTGTTCTGACGCGTGCACATCTTACCTATCTGGTGAGCGCCCCGACGTTACCATCTGTTCGTGCGGCGCGGACGCTTTTGCACGAGATTGGTGATCTGCGCGGTGGTAATAATGACGGGCTGAATGTTATTCTTAATATGCATGGATATGCCCCGAAATTCGAGGTTCCGAAAAAGCAGATAGAAGAGGGGCTGGAAAGGCCACTTTCTATTGTGATCCCTTTTGATCCGGTCAGTTTTGTTCAGACTGAAAGCGAGGCAGGAAAGCTTGGTGCTTCTAAAAATGGTAGTGAAATTGTTAAAAATCTTCTGGGTCCGGTGAAAGCATTATTGTCTATTTCTGCCAATGCCGCTGGAAGCAGTGAAGAGAAAAATGACGGCATAGGGCGCTTTTTTACAAAGCGTAAAACAAAGTCATGACGGAGTTCTTCCATGGCATTTGGTAAAAAATCACTATCAGGAACAATCAAAAAACCGGAAGGGTCTTTTGGGGAGAAGGCTGGTAAAAAATCGGTGAAAAAAGAAAGTGCCAGCGCCGCACAGGAAAGTGCTTTCGATAAGTCATTGCCGCAGGAAGAAGAAAAATTCTCAGCGGCAACTGGTGAAAAAACACCGATGGCTGATAACCAGATTGCCATGTTACAGGCTATTTCCGAGGAAAGTGGCGGCTCTAAAAAAATGGGAGCGCTGGAAGATGATGCTGTTGCAGAGTCCCTTGATGATAAAAAAGTGCCGAAAAGTATGGCTGATGATAATCTCCAGATTGAAGAGGAAGAGGAAAGTGGCGGTACACAAAAAGACAGCCTGACCTCTCTTCGCCTGCAAAGAGCGCGCAATCGTATCTGGCTTGATTTGCGGGATGGTATTGATTTGAAAGCACTGGCGCGAATGGATTCCAAAGCCGCACGTGAAGAGGTTCGATCTGCTGTAGAAGAAATTTCCCGCTTCAGAAATCTTGATATTACGCCAGCGGAGCTGGAACAGATCTCGCGGGAGTGTTCTGATGATATGCTTGGTTATGGTCCGCTTGAAACGCTGCTGGAACAAGACGGTATTGCTGATATTATGATTAATGGGCCAGATACAACTTATATCGAGATTAATGGCAAGATCAAAAGGACGGATGTGAAGTTCAGGGATAACCAGCATCTGACGACAATCTGCCAGAGGATTGTGGGGGGGATTGGCCGCCGTGTTGATGAATCGTCTCCGATCTGTGATGCGCGATTGCCGGACGGTTCACGTGTGAATGTTATTATTCCGCCGCTGGCGATTGATGGCGCGTGTATGACGATCCGGAAATTTACCAAGGAAAAACTGACACTGGAAAAACTGGTGGGCTTCGGATCAATGACTCCGAGCTGTGCCAAACTGGTGATGGCGATCGGACGTTGCCGGGTGAATGTTCTGGTTTCCGGTGGGACGGGTTCGGGAAAGACAACGATGCTGAATTGTCTGACACGCTATATTGATCCCGGGGAGCGGATTATTACCTGTGAGGATGCGGCGGAGCTTCAATTGCAGCAGCCGCATGTTGTGCGTCTGGAAACAAGACCTCCCAATCTTGAAGGTGTTGGTGAGGTGACGATGCGTGATCTTGTCAAGAACTGCCTGCGGATGCGTCCCGAGCGGATTATTGTTGGGGAGGTGCGGGGGCCGGAAGCGTTTGATTTGTTGCAGGCCATGAATACAGGCCATGATGGTTCGATGGGAACGGTTCACGCCAATAATCCGCGTGAGGCCATGACCCGTATTGAGAATATGATTGCAATGGGGGGGCTGAATCTGCCGCAACAGGCGGTGCGGGAGCAGATTGCCGGAGCCATTAATGTCATTATTCAGGTACAGCGCCTTCGTGACGGTTCGCGGAAAACGACCCACGTGACCGAGATTACGGGGATGGAGGGAGATATTGTTACGCTACAGGATCTGTTTGTACTTGAAATTGAAGGGGAAGGGGCGGATGGGAAGCTGATAACAAGGCATAAATCAACCGGACTTCGTCCAAAATTTTTTGACAAGGCACGGCAATATGGTGTCGAGAAGCTGGTTCTTGATGCGATGGAAGAGGCCTATGGCTGATGGATATATTGACTCTGATTATCGTATTGCTAATTATTCTGGTTACTGTAGGCATGGTTGTTGCCTTGATTATCGGAAATCAGGCTGCCAAAAAGCAAAAGGCAATGGCGATTATCAAGGGGCAAAATCTTTCGCAGGATTCTGCGAGCAAGAATGCGCGCACGGCGCAGGATAAAAGACGTGAGCAAATTTCGCGAAAGCTTCAGGAATCAAGTGACGAGGAGAAAAAAGCCAGGAAAAAAGGCTTTTCAATGAAATCCAGGCTGCAACAGGCAGGTATGTCAATCAGCGTAAAAAGATTCTATCTGTTCTCATTTTTATTTTCTCTTGTGTTTTTAGGAATTGTTACAATTGCGGGGGCTCCTAAATTTGCGCTGCCGTTTTTATGGTTTTTCGGCTTTATGGGATTGCCGCGTATGTTTCTCAAACGCAAAATTAAAAAACGTCAGAAAAAGTTTCTTGAAGAATTTGGCGATGCACTGGAAGCGATGGTGCGTCTTTTAAAGGCAGGTATGCCGGTGACAGAAGCCATTGCCATGGCAGGGCGGGAGTTTCATGGTCCTGTGGGTGAGGAAATGCTGATGATTTATGACGCACAGAAAATCGGCGTGCCTCTGCCCGAAGCAACAATGGAAGCTGCAAAAAGGATGCCACTTACGGAAATGCAGATGTTTGCCACGGGCATTGCGATCCAGACCCAGACGGGGGCAAGTCTGTCTGAAGTTCTGATGAGTCTGGCCGGTGTCATTAGGGCGCGTTTCCGGTTGCGGCGCAAGGTTCTGGCGCTGTCGTCCGAGGCCAAAGCTTCGGCCATGATTATCGGTTCACTTCCTTTTCTGGTGGGGGGTGGCATGTATTTTATCAATAATGAATATATCCTACTGCTTTTTAATACGACACCCGGCCTGATTATGACGATTTGCGGCGGTCTGTGGATGTCGATCGGGATTTTTATTATGAAGGTTATGATTAATTTTAAAGTGTAGGGGCTAGAACGTGCTGGACGGCGAAACAGGGGATCTGGTGATTATTCTTTTAAGTGCAGCGGCGGCGGCAGGGTCGTTTGCCGCGTTTGCACTGCCGCTTTTGAACAAATCGGAAAAAAAGGAACGTTATCAGTCCATCATTGAAAAGCGCCGCCGGGATTTATTCGCTCAGGCCAAGGAGCAGGTGAATAATCCGGCTTCGCCGCAGACAGTCTCGGCGCGGGATTCAATGGCCAGTCTGTTTAAAATGCAGACCTTGCTGGGCAATATGGGTGACAAGGTACGGGTGCAGATGTTGCAGGCAGGAATGCGCAGTCCTTCTGCTCCTGTAAAATTCATGATTGCCCGGATTGTCTTGCCGCTAGTCCTGATGGCTTTTGCCATGATTATTCTATCATCAAGCGATAAGGAGGTTTCCAGCGGCATGACGCTTATGATTCTGGGGGGGGCTGTTCTGGTCGGTTACAAGCTGCCTTCACTGATCGTGCAAAACAAGATCCAGAAGCGCTCGGAGGAAATTGCGCTAACCTTTCCCGATGCGCTTGATATGATGTTGATCTGTGTGCAGGGCGGGATCGGGCTGGAGCAGACTGTGGCGCGGATTGCAGAAGAAATGGCCGATCATTCGGAAACGCTGGCTGAAGAACTCGGGATCTTGAGTGCGGAAATGGCGATGCTCAATGACAGACGTGCGGCGCTGCAGGACTTTGCCAAACGTGTTGGCAGCGCCGGAGCCAGATCCTTTGCAACAGCGCTTATTCAGGCTGAACAATACGGCACATCCGTTTCGCAGGCCATGCGGGTCATGTCGGAAGAGTTACGCGATATGCGGATGCAGGCCGCCGAGCAAAAGGCCGCCTCCTTACCGCCAAAGCTGACTGTCCCGATGATCGCGTTCTTTCTGCCGGTTCTCTTCGTTGTCATTATTGGCCCGGCAGTTTTGCGGGCGATGGAGCGGATGTAGAATATTTTGTAAAATAAAACGTAAGGGGTGCAAAAGCTGATTTATTTTGCTAAACATGATAAATGGCAATTTCACCTCGATTTTTAAGCGATTTGCGCGACAGGGTCACGTTATCCGATATTGTCGGAAAACGGGTGGCGCTGCATCGTGCGGGCGGGCAGGAATTCAAGGGATGCTGTCCGTTCCATCAGGAGAAAACACCATCTTTTACGCTGAATGATGACAAGCAGTTTTACCATTGTTTCGGTTGCGGGGCACATGGGGATGTCATCGGCTTTGTCATGCAGCACGATAATCTGACTTTCATGGAAGCAGTTGAAACTCTGGCGGCTACCGCCGGAATGGAAGTGCCACAGCAATCCCGCGAGGATGTCGCACAGGCGAAAAAGCAGAAGGATCTTTATGCGCTTCTGGATGATGCCGCCAGATGGTTCGAAACTCGGCTTTATGATCCGGGGAATCGGGATGCGCGGCATTATATGCAGGAGCGCGGGGTCAGTGATGCGTTAATGGCGCAGTTTCGTGTCGGCTATGCACCGAATGACGGGCGAAGTCTGCGCCGTCACCTGAAGGAAGAGGGCTATACCGATACGCAGATGATTGATGCAGGCGTTATACGGCCTTCTACACGGGGCGGCGAGCCTTATGCATTCTTTCGTGAAAGAATTATATTCCCTGTGACGGACAGGCGTGGCCGGATTGTGGCTTTTGGTGGCCGGATTTTGCCGGATCATTTGCGCACGCCGGATCGGGATGGCAATAAACCTCCCAAATACCTGAATTCCAGTGATTCATCTCTCTTTCACAAGGGACGGATGCTATTTGGCGAATCACATGCCCGGTATGCAGCCGGAGAGGGACAGGATTTAATCGTTGTCGAAGGCTACCTTGATGTGATGGCCTGTTTTTCTGCCGGTTATCGTGGTGCTGTTGCTCCTTTGGGAACGGCACTGACCGAGGAGCAGATTGTGATCTTATGGAAGATGATTCCTGCGAAGGAGAAAAACCCGGTGATATGTTTTGACGGGGACAATGCTGGAAGGCGGGCGGCGGCGCGTGCCTGCGACAGGATTTTGCCCTTGCTTCAGCCGAATCAAAGCGCTTTGTTTGCCTTTCTACCGGAAGGGCAGGATCCGGATAGTCTGATTAAAGTGCAGGGACGGCAAGCCTTTGAAAAAATTATACAAAATGCAATCCCATTGGTTGATTTTCTCTGGTCTGATTTAACCGGGGGGCAGCGCTTTGATACACCGGAATCAAAGGCGGGACTTGAAATAGCACTGGAAGAGGTGGCGCTGAAAATAGCAGATCGTACAGTCCAGCAATATTATCGCCGGACGTTTAAAGACAGGCTTTATCAGGCATTTAGAGCGCAGAATTTATCATTTAAAGGAAAAAATTCAAAAGATAAAAAGGGGCAGAAATCTCCTGCTATGCTTGTGGGACGCCCTGTATTTGCGGGGGATAATATGCGTTATCAGATCCTGCTGGCCACGATTATCAACCATCCGCATATTTTTGACCGGATTGGAGAGAGTTTAGGAAGCTTAAAAATTCCAAATGAAAGGCTTGATTTGTTACGACAAACTGTATTAAACATTCTGGGCAGAGATGCAGGGCTTGACACGGTTGCCCTGCAAGACCATTTAAAAGATCAGGGATTTGAATCCGAACTGGGGGCTGTTTTATCCGAAGCGCTTTATACTCATGCTGGTTTTGCAAGACCGGAGGCGGATGAAGAGAAAATATTGTCCGGATGGCAGGAAATATACGGTTTAATGAAAAAAAAGACAGCAGAAAACGAGTATCGTAGCGCCGTGAGAGCTCTGGGGCAGGATTGCAATAAGGCTAACGAGGAAAGAATGATGGCGCTTTATACTGCATCGCAATGTGAATAAAGCGCGATTGTAGTAAAACAGGCCTTTGATTTTTATAGAAGAATACGGTTTAATCATAAAGTTAAAAAATGAGTCGGGTTCCATGACACCAAGAAGCAACACCAGACAGCAGGCACAAGTGAGCGATAAAGAACAGGAAGATTCCGGTGAAACCCGCGTAAAAGGTTCGTTGGAGGCCATCGTAAAAAAGCTTATTAAAGCGGGCAAGGAAAAAGGTTTCGTCACTTATGACGCGATCAATAAAGCGATTTCTGCCGAAGAATTCTCATCCGAACAGATTGAAGATGCCATGAGCATGATCACCGAGGTCGGTGTGCAGCTCGTCGAAAGCGAGGAAGATCAGGATTCGGATGACGAGGATACAAGCGCAAAAGATAAAGAGAGCGATAGCGACGGAGAGGGTGACAGCGATTATAAATCGGGTGGGAATATAGCGGCTGATGATACGGGTAGAACCGATGATCCTGTGCGGATGTATCTGCGTGAAATGGGAACGGTCGAGCTTTTATCCCGCGAAGGCGAGATTGCCATTGCTAAAAGAATTGAGGCCGGCAAGGAAATGATGATTGGCGGTATCTGTGAAAGCCCGCTGGCAATTGAATCTCTGATTGCCTGGTATGAGGCGCTGCAGAATGGTGATATTCTTTTGCGCGAGGTCATTGATCTGGATGCAACATATAGCGATGGCGATGACAGTTCCGATGCGGATGACGATGATGCAGATGAGGTCAGTGAAGGCGGAATAAAGGAAAAAGGTCAAAGCGGAAAAGAGGAGAAATCCGATAAAGACGAAAAGGATGATTCCGAGAGCAGCGAAGATGACGAAGCCAGCATGTCTCTATCCGCTATGGAAGAGGAGTTGATGCCTCAGGTTTTCGAGAATTTTGGTAAAATTCAGAAATGCTACAGGAAGATGCAGAAAACGCAGATTCCGCGTATTGAAGCTCTGGCGATTGGTAACGAACCCCCCGCTGCGGCAAATAAAAAATACGAGCAGGTCAAGGAAGAGATGATTGGTCTGATGAATGCGGTGCAGCTTAATAATGCCCGTATTGACCAGTTGATTGGCCGCTTATACAAAATTAATCGTGAGCTGGTAAGTTACGAAGGAAAATTAATGCGTCTTGCCATTGACTGCGGTGTTAAACGTGAGGATTTCATCAAGGAATATTATGGCGGCGAGCTGGATCCCCTGTGGCTAAGCAAAGTAAAAAGCAATTCCAAAAAATGGGAAAAATTTGCAGAGACATGCAAGGGGGATATTGAAGAAATCCGCGCCCAGATTACAACGGTTGCCGATGAAGCCGGGTTGCCCCTGAAAGAATTCCGCCGGATCGTTTCAACGGTGCAAAAAGGCGAAAAAGAAGCGGCTCGTGCAAAGAAAGAGATGGTCGAGGCCAATCTGCGGCTTGTGATTTCCATTGCTAAAAAATACACCAACCGGGGCTTGCAGTTTCTTGATCTGATTCAGGAGGGCAATATCGGTCTGATGAAAGCCGTTGATAAATTTGAATATCGCCGGGGCTATAAATTCAGTACCTATGCAACATGGTGGATCCGTCAGGCGATTACACGTTCGATTGCGGATCAGGCACGGACAATCCGTATTCCTGTGCATATGATTGAAACCATCAATAAACTGGTGCGGACATCGCGGCAGATGATGCACGAAATCGGACGCGAACCAACACCGGAAGAATTGGCGGCGCGGCTCCATATGCCTTTAGAGAAAGTACGTAAGGTCTTGAAAATTGCGAAAGAACCTGTTTCTCTTGAAACGCCGATCGGGGATGAAGAAGATTCTTCTCTGGGTGATTTTATTGAAGATAAAAATGCCCTGCTTCCTGTGGAAAGTGCGATTCATTCTAATTTGCGGGAAACAACAACCCGTGTTCTCGCGTCATTGACCCCTCGGGAGGAACGTGTTCTGCGGATGCGCTTCGGGATTGGCATGAACACAGATCATACGCTGGAAGAAGTCGGGCAGCAATTTAATGTGACCCGCGAACGGATTCGCCAGATTGAAGCCAAAGCTCTGCGCAAGCTCAAACACCCGAGCCGAAGCCGTAAGCTGCGGAGTTTTCTGGATACTTAAATCTTTCCAGAGGGCGTATTTTCGTTTATAAATCTGGAAAAAGGGCCTGTAGCTCAGTTGGTTTAGAGCAGTCCGCTCATAACGGATTGGTCGCAGGTTCAAGTCCTGCCAGGCCCACCAACCGTCTTTTTCCTTTCGAAACCGCAGGTCGTGAGTTCGGGTCTCTTTGCCCCTGCCACTTTCAAAGAATTGGTCTCGCCGTAATAAGGTATATTCGTTGAGACTTATAGTAATTCTTATTAAAAATAAGACATCATCGTCACCCCCGTGGCCTGCGAAGCAGGCTTATCGGCGGGGGTCCGGTTATGAGTGCAGCTTTTATTGTTGCCGGATATCCGCCGACGCAGATATAACAGAAATGTCTTGTTCTTATTGCAAGTGACTATAAATTCAGGCGATGATGATGTATTTATAAATTGATTCAAAAAACGTCATTGCGAGGGGCGTAAGCAACGAAGCAATCCAGTAGACTGTACTGGATTGCCGCGCACCTTTCAGTCGCTCGCAATGACGAAAATCAGGATTATTTTATTCTGTTTCTCCGTTACTCTCCGGATTTTCGTTACAAAACCCCCGGGGAATAAATTTTCTGGCATGGATCGCCCTATAATTCATAAATGAATTCAGGCGATGACGATGTCTTAATGTTTATTAATTCGGCTATAATCCGAAGAAACCGGCCGCCACTCCCGCGTACGTTTTTGCGCACTCTCGCGCTGCTGTAGGGACAGCTCTTGTCTAGCCTCAGCATGTTTTCTATCTTGCCCTGCGGCAAGATTAAACCAGAAGTAAGCTTCTTCTAAGTTTTGTGGCACGCCGCTGCCATTGCATACATGAGGGCAAGATTCCTGCCTGCGCAGGAATGTTATCGTCGGTTCTGTTTCTCCGGTGCGCTGTGTAAAGTCACTATCTGGAATGGCTCTATCCCGTTACCGTGTATTATAAATTCGTGATTTTTGTTCCTGATCGGGGGAGGATTGCGGGGCATTCGGGTTGTATGACCAGACTTTTTCGGGATCATAGGCCATTGTTTTCTTTTTCGTATTTTTATTATTCGCCGCTGTTGCCTCATTTTGTTTTGCAAAGAAATCTTGTGCCTGTGCGCTATTTTTTTCATTTTCCAGTGCCGCTATTTTCAGAACTTCCTGTGTCCTTTGAATGACGGCGCTGTCTCTTTGCTGGATCATTTGCTGTCCTTCCAGATCGGAGAAGGTTCCGGCTCTGGCCTGCGAAGCGCTTTTTTTACTAAAATCATAAGGTTTTACCTGCTTCGAGGAAGATGTTCCTGCTTTATCGAGAAAAAGAGGTTTGCTTTGGGATTTCTCGCCGGAACGATTGAAAATACGGTTCCAGAGTCCCCCGGAGTCATCATTCTGGGCAAGAATGATGGTATCATTCTCCATGGCCTGCGCCGATGGTGTGTAGGCTGCTGTGTACACTACGAAAGTAAAAACCAGAAAACCTGCCAGGAGACGTGATTTTATAGGCATAGGAAACTCCCTGTTTTTATTAATTCCATTGAATATATATTATATCAGGGAATCCGCCCCCATATCAATTCGATTGAATTTTTTTAAGGCGAAGGTGAAAAGCCCTTTATGATCTGTTCCAGAAATCTGCGGTCTTTTGGAGGAAGGGCAGGGTCTGAAAGTTTCTCATGAATGATCTCCTCGATTTTTTTGCTTTGTCCGGGCGCGCTTTTTTCCGGCACGTCACCGGCACCGGGCGGGGTTTGTTCGATTTTCCGTCCCAGAGGGTCTGTCTCCCCCTGATGAATATCGACCTGTTCTCTTTCTTTGGATCCCCCCGGATTTTCTCCTGATTTTCCGCCGGGCATTTTAGCACCCTGCATTTGTTGCATCATCTGTTGTTTCATCTCTCCGGCTGCATCCTGCATGCTTTGCAAAGCATCTTTTTGCTTGGGAATAGCCCCGTCCGGATTGCCTTCGCCCAGATTTTTTGTTGCACCCTCCATAGAATCTTCCGCATCATCAAGCGGCTTCATTCCTTTTTGCATGCCTTCTTTGAGATTTTGAAGCTTCTGTTTAAGATTTTGTTGCTTAAGACCCGGGTCTGTTTTGTGCTGCTGTTCCTGCCGCTTCATTTTCATTTTCATTACGGCGGACTGAGCATCTGTATCCTGCAAATGATCAAGCTCTCTCATAAGTTTCTCGACTTCTGAATCCAGCTCCTGCTTCATCTCTATGTCAGGATTGGATTGCTGTTCTTGCGGCGGGGCATCTTCTTGTTCCAGTTGCGGAGCATCCGTTAGCTTTTGTAGCATATCCAGAATTTTCCGTGCTTCTTTTGTAATGTCCTGAAGCGCGTTTTGATCCGGCGTACCAGAGGAAGATTTGGTTTCAAGGCGCTGACCAAGATTATCAATATAGTGGCGTATTGATTTTATAATGACGTTATTTTGCTCTCTGATTTTGCTCTCTTTTTCATTTTTTTTCTGCAGTGTTTCAATGATTTTTTTCAGATCGTTTTTAATAGGGGTTATGTTATCGACAGATTCTGGAACTGTTAGACCCAAGCGCATATGCGGATCGGCAGAAGCAACCATGATAGGCGGATAATCTATACGGCTGCTTTCATTTATATTGTCATCATCAAGTTTCTGCTCCAGATCCTCCAGTTCTTTTCGGATCGGGTCATTTTCCGGTGACGGGTTCTGTTCTATGAAACGGAGGATCTCCTGAATTGTCTTATTGATTTCCTGGGAACCGGAGGAATTTTCGATCTGTTGCTTTTCCCGGTCAAGATATTTTGAATTATCATTATTTTTTTGCTCGAAGTCCTGCTGTAGACCCTGATAATAATCGTCAAGCCCCTCTACAGTCTGTTTTATTTTATTAATCAGTTTTTTGACCTGTGGCGCAGTAAGAGTGTCATCCGGAGTTTCCTCTTCTTTCTCTTCGTGGTTTTCATCGTCCTCTTTCTTCTGCTGTTGTTGCTGGTTTCCTTCCTGATCCTTTTTCATTTCCTTCATTTCCTGAATCATTTTCTCCAGTTTTTCCAGCGTCTCTTCAGCCTGTTTCTGATCAAGCTGTCGTTCCTGTTTCTGCGCCTCATCCGTTTGTTTTTTCATGTCGTCAAGTTGTTGCTGCATATCATCAAGTTTTTCCTGATTCTTCCGCGTTTTTTCTTTGATTTCCTGCGCAATTTTTTTTATTTCTTCTGTGATTTTCTCTATTTGCTCCTGCATTTCCTTACGTTGCTCGGGAGAAAGAGGGGTTTGCGTTTGTGGGTCATTTTCTTGAGCAAGAGCCTCAAGGCTCTTCTGCATCTGCTCTATTTTCTGACGTTGCGGCGTGGATATTTTCTTTTCCCTGATTTGTTCGAGCAGATCATTGGCCTTTTTCATCAGATCGCGCTCATCCATTTTCCGGTTTTCAGGCTGTCCCTGTGAAGGTAGATTTTGTTGCTCTTGAAGCTGCTCTGCCATTTTCACCATTTCTTCGGCAGATTTTCGTTGTTCTTTCTGCATTTTTTGCATGGTTTGGGTCTTCTGATCCATGCGTTCCAGAGCATCACCCATTTCTTCTGGCGTAATAGATGTATCTTTCATTTCGATGGTTTCGTTCAGAAGTGCCTGCTGCTCTTTTACAAGCTCCTGCAGTTTCTGATATTCATCTTTTCTTTTTTGCATATCATCAGTCTGTTGTGCCATGTCTTTCTGTTGCTGACGCATTTTTTCCATAGCGGAAGGTCTGTTTTCTGACTGCGCTTGTTCCGGAGGTTTCATCCCCTCCATATCCTGCATATTCTGCATTTGCTGTTGCAGGTTTTCGGCCATTTGTTGCGCCATTTGTTTTGCCAGTGCGGGGTCTATATTTTTTATTTCTTCTTTCATTTTCTTGAATTTTTCCATCATCTCGCGCTGTTCTTCTAGAATCTTCTTCAGATTTTCAAGAGCTTCGGGTGATAAGGCTTTTTCCGGATTTTCAAGAGCAATTTTTTGCTGCTCTCGAAAATAATCTTCCATCGCTTTTTGGGCGTTTTCTGCATGTTTTCCCAGTTCTTCCGGTGAAATATTTTTCTCCTGAGCCTGACGGAGTGTGTCCTGCGCGGCGTGAAGATTTCGCTCGCCTTCTGTAAGCTGGTCCTCTTCCAGATGAAGCATGATATCCCACATCAGGGCAATGACCCTCAGGTCTTCATGATTGCGGGCATGGATAAGTGTATTATATGCAACATAAAGGGCAAGATAGATTTCCGGTGTAACGGTTTCCTCTGTTTTATCTTTTAAGATTGTTTCAAGGGTATTGGCAATCCCATCCTTTTTCCGGACATCCCTGGATAAAAGGCAGCGCTGTTCTCCCAGTGTTTGCGCTACAGAATTCTTGAAAATATAGCGGGGCAGTGGTTTTTCAAGGAGTGTACTACGGCTTTTTTTTCCGGACGCTCCTATGGCAATGGCTTCCAGACCCTTCACCTGATCCGGCCAGCAGGGAAGAGAGAGAAGATCCGGCGGCAGGGTCGTTGTGCCTTTGATTGTTATGCCCTGTTGCGGATTTGTCTGTAGCGGCGATGTATCTTGTGCGGCTGCTGTAAAAACCATGCCAAGGGCGCAAGCGCCAATAACTGCAGAAATGATCGGTGTTGTGTTTTTTCCCAAAGCAGAGGTTCCTTTTATTTGCTGGAATCCTGAAGGTGTTTTATTATAATGATTATGTTATTTCTATAGAGGCGTTGCTGATAGATCAAGTGATTTTTAAAAATGGAGACCGGAAATAGCCGCTGGTAAATTTTTATGAATCCTTGTATGTCTTTGAAAGGAAAAAGGACAGGCGGTCGTTATAATGAATGAAGATATGCCGGATCATAAAATTGTTCTTAATGAGCATGTAGACATAAAACATCTTGATGGCTTTGCGCGGCTGCGCGCTTATTTTCTGGCCGGAATTCTGGTTACGGCGCCGATCAGTATCACAATTTATCTAACATGGACGTTCCTGCGTTTTATTGACAAGCGTGTGACGGCTTTAATTCCCAATCAGTTTGACCTGTTTAATTTTTTACCTTTTCCTGTACCCGGGATAGAGCTGTTTAAATCCATCCTGTCGCTTATTCTTGTGATTGTTTTCTTCATTCTGGTGGGTTGGTTTGCACGGAATTTTATGGGGCGGCTTCTTTATCGCTTTGCGGAATACATTGTTGACCGGATGCCGATTATACGGAATATATATGGCGCTTTAAAACAGATTTTTGAAACCATTATGACCAGCCAGTCGCAGGCATTTCGTGATGTTGTCATGTTTGAATATCCCCGTAAAGGCATTTGGGCGTTAGGGTTTGTGACGGGTATCACCAAAGGGGAAGCACAGCGTTTGACCGATACGGAAATAGTCAATGTGTTTTTGCCGACAACACCGAATCCGACATCAGGATTCCTTTTATTCATTCCGCGTAAAGATCTTGTTTTTCTGAGTATGACAGTGGAAGAGGGCATCAAAATGATTGTGTCCGGCGGGATTATCACGCCGCCGGATCGTACCGATCCTGATGTTATTTTATCTGAACCGGATCAAAAAAATGGCAATCATAAAAAGGGTAAAAACAAAATTACGGGTTTATAGATTCCAAAGATGTTTTTCCGTCCGGTGTTCTGACTATTTTGACAGTAACTTCACTTTTATTTGCTGTTCTTTTCAGAAGATTCTGCTCCTGCATCGCATTGAGGATGGCTCTTGATTTTTCCCTGTTAAGAATACCGCCTTCGCTACAAGCTTTAAATTCGTTTTGAATACCTTTAACAGTAGGATTTTTACCATTTTCAGAATGGCTGGCGATGATAGAGGTACAGATTTTTTTATAGAGATCTTCGTCAATATTATGTTGCTCTAAAATTCTTTTGGTATTTTCCGGTAGTGCGCCACTGAAAAGATCATTCGCCATAGCGGTCAAATCTCCCGGGTTTGATTGCGGCTTTGTTTTATTGATGGTTTCATCTGGTTTTTCTGTGCGTGGTTCTTGTTCAGCCTTTGCTTCATTGCCAGAGTGTATGTGCGCTGTGTCTTCTTTTTGTTGGTTTTTATTCTCATGAGAGGGCTGCGAGGTTTCATTCATAAAGTGGCAATGCTCTGCCCATAATGCGTTTACATCAATATTATTCGCAGCAAGATGTTGTTGCAGTTTGGCTGCTTTGGGCGCCATTTCTTCTGCCTGTTTTTCATTAATCGTGACTCCCGCTTTTTGTGCGGCAAGAAAAAGAAAAAGTTGTTCCAGTTCCTCTCCTGCTAATGTGGCGCCGTCTTTGCGTATCTCTGGATGGGCTTTGGCAAGAATGGCCATAGAAAAGGCGGCTTTGATCATGAGCGTATGATCCTGAAGCTGCATGAGGTTGTAATGAATGCCATTATTTTTGATTTTTATATTCGGAATTGTCTGATTCTGTGTGACCGCAATATCAACGGATAACGTATCTCTGGTACAGGTTACTGCGCCACAATCTGCAGATTTTTTATATTTCTGAAGCCACTCATCGCTATTGTCACAAATATTCTCGATTTTAAAAAAGCAGTCTTCGGGCGCACATCCAAAAACAAGACTCATTAATTCGCGCAAAGTCAGCTTACTGGCGTCCTGTTGCTGCTTCTCTGCCTGATTTTCTGTATTATTTGCTAAAAATCCGCCCATAAACCCCTCTTTTTCTGGATCAAGATTATATTATAAAGATTTATTCGGCACTTTTCAAATTATTATGTTTAATTTATCCGTAAATAATAACTCTGGTATAACTATCCGGATTGCAAATAGCCAATGGCCTGATCACGTTCGAAGAGGTAGAGGAGTGTTCTCAGGGCTTGTCCTCTTTCGTTTTCAAGGGTGGGGTCTTTTTCCATGATGAGGCGGGAATCATCGCGGGCGGTGGCAAGAAGGTCGGCATGAACGGGGAGTTCGGCCAGTCTGAAGACGGGCAGGCCGCTCTGGCGGGTTCCGAGAATTTCTCCGGCCCCGCGCAGCTCCAGATCTTTTTCGGCAATGGCAAAGCCGTCTTCGGTTTCGCGCATGATGGACAGGCGCTCTTTAGCCGTCCGGGTCAGGTTTCCGGCATACATCAGGAAACAATAGGATTTTTCTGCCCCGCGTCCGACCCGCCCGCGCAGCTGGTGAAGCTGGGACAGGCCAAAACGTTCGGCATGTTCAATCACCATAATGGTGGCTTCAGGAACATTGACGCCGACTTCAATGACGGTTGTTGCGACAAGAATATCAAGGGCTCCGTTGGTGAAATTTTCCATTACGGCGTCTTTTTCGGCGGGTTTCATTCTGCCGTGAACAAGACCAATACGATCCCCGAAACGTGCCTGCAGTACTTCATAGCGCTCCTGCGCGGCGGCAAGGTCAAGGATTTCGGATTCCTCGACCAATGGACAGACCCAGTAAACGCGTGCGCCTGTTTTGATCTGGCGGATGATGCCTTCGACCATTTGCTCGATATGGTCACTGGCAATCAGGCGGGTATCAACGGGCTTGCGCCCGGGCGGTTTTTCGTCAAGCTTGCTGACATCCATATCGCCATAAGCGGTGAGGGTGAGTGTACGTGGAATAGGGGTGGCGGTCATGACCAGAACATCTACGCCTTTGCCCTTGGCGGAGAGCATCAGGCGCTGATGCACGCCGAAGCGGTGCTGCTCGTCAATGACGGCTAGACCAAGATCGGCAAACTCCACGCTATCCTGAAACAGGGCATGTGTTCCGATGACAATTTGTGCCGCGCCGTTTCGGATCTGCTGAAGCAGTGTTTCGCGCATTTTTCCTTTATCGCGTCCTGTTAGAACTACAGAGCGTATGCCGCAGGCTTCCAGCCACGGTTGCAGGCTCCTGGCATGTTGCCGTGCCAGAATTTCCGTGGGTGCCATAATGGCGGCCTGTGCGCCGCTGGCAATGGCATTGAGCATGGCCAGTGCGGCCACAACGGTTTTTCCGCTGCCAACATCGCCCTGCAGCAGGCGCAGCATACGGAGGGGCTGCTTCATATCATTATCAATCTCTTCCAGAGAGCGCTGCTGTGCTCTGGTCAGGGTAAAGGGCAGTGTTCCGAGGAAGGTATCACGCAGTCCCCCCCCTGTTTCATAGGCGCGGCCTTTTTTGCGTTTATTATGGTGTCGTACCATCGCAAGCGCCAGCTGGTTGGCAAGTAACTCGTCATAGGCAAGCCGCATGCGGGCAGGGTGCAGAGGATCAAGCCCGTTTGCACCGGAAGGGTTATGAAGACTATTCACCGCCGCGCTCCAGTCCGGCCAGCGGTTCTGCTTTTTATAGGATTCATCAAGCCATTCCGGTAAGGCGGGAAGGATGTCCAGCGCGCCGAGGACGGCTTTGCGAACAATTTTGTTGGTGAGTCCCTGTGTAAGCGGATAAATCGGCTCGACCGTTTCAATGGCGGCGCGGTCTTCAGGGCCACCCATTGCGTCGGGATGGGTCATTTGCGCCGTGCCGTTATAATATTCGATCCGTCCGCTGACAATCACCTGCGCTCCCACAGGAAGCTGCTTTTCGAGCCAGTCTTTGCGCGGACGGAAAAAAACAAGATTGAGCGTACCGGTATCATCGGTACACCAGACTTTATAAGGCTGGCTTTTGCGTTCGTTCGGGAAATGTTTTTGTACGGTTACGGTAAGGGTAACAATATGTCCCGCAGGGGCATCCTTAATAGCGCAGGTAAAGCGGCGGTCAATAAAATCAATTGGCTTATGCCACAGCACATCCAGAATTTTATCGCCGCCACAGAGTTTTTCAAAAAGCGTTCCGTTGCGCGGCCCGATCCCGGAAAGCTCTGTGACGCGCCGGAATAAAGGATCAAGCGCAAAAGGACGGGTATTCCGCACCGGGTTCATTGGTGTTTTTTTAGCGGATTCTGGCGGCATGGCAATATTGTGGCCTTTCCAAAAACGTTTGAAGTCTTTATAGCTGGGAGTATGAGTTTAAAAGAGATTGAAATCAAACGCAAACGCCTGATTTTCCGTTCCTGGCATCGGGGA
>PFTR01000071.1:27197-32220 GCA_002789675.1 Alphaproteobacteria bacterium CG_4_9_14_3_um_filter_47_13
TGATTTTCCGTTCCTGGCATCGGGGAACGCGGGAAATGGATCTTATTCTGGGGTCATTTGCCGATCGTAATATCTCCGGTTTTTCGGAAGGGGATCTGGCGCTCTATGATGAAATCCTCGGCCACAGCGACCCTGATCTCTATAACTGGATTACTGGCAAGGAGCAGGTTCCTTCCAATTACAGCAATGAGGTGATGGGGCAGATTTTAAAACATAAATTATAAAAAATATATAATTTTATTGACATAAGCCTGTATGCGGTGTTACTTTTGTCCGAAGCAATGCATAACAGGGGGTGGTAATGAAAACAGTGAAATTCCAGAGTATTCAAGATCCTATGATGTTGTTTTGTGCGGCCAGCAATTTTATGGAGCGGGCAGAGCGGATGCCGTACAAGCATGATGATGTTTCTCCTGTTGATCCCCAGGCGCTTCTTGCCCTTGTAGAAGTTGCCGAGACGTTAGGGGTCATAGATTCTTTTTCGCGGTCTGCTTTGGGTGTTTCAGTGTTAAATGACAGACAGGCTATCAAGGCAGGAGAGCGCCCATTAAAGCATGGCGAAGCTGTTTCTACTCTTCGCTATATTGTCAATCAGACAAAGCCCATAATATTCACGTAGAATTGTGAGTAGGTCTATATTACAGCAAGCCCGTGATGGCATGTTTTAGTAAAAAGAAAAGGGGCTTAATTTATGGAAAAATCTGATGATTTTTTTAAGTCTGAAGCAGGATTGTCAACAGTCACGCCATTATTATGATGGTCTAACAAGGGAACAAATGGATCGCCATATGAAAATTATTGCTGACGCCGTTCAGTATGTCCGTCAGACACAGCAAAAGCTAACGGAAAAAATCATGATTCTGGATGCAGGGTGTGGCAATGGCAATCAGGATCACGCCTTATCACTGCGTTTTAATGCTGCCGTTACCGGAATAACTCCGTTTGATGGCGAGTATGATGCCTGTATGGAGAAGAAAAAGGATGCCGCAAAACTCGGGAAAGATAACCCTTATAAAGATGTTGCATTTTTTAAAGCTGGAATGCCTGATCTTGGCGGCGTAAATGGAAAGTTCGATGTTGTGTATTCTGACTGTGCCTTTCAATATATGAAAGGTGATGATCGTGCGGCAACACTGACACGTTTCTCTGAAACCTTAAATAATGGTGGAGTCATTGCACTACGCTATCCGGATCGTCCGACATTCAGTTCTGATTCCAGTCATCCTTCTCTTGAAGAGTTCAGGGAAGAAATCAATTCTTTTAATGACGCGGCATCCTTTTTTCGTCTTAATATTATCTCTTTGAAAGAAACCGGAGATACACTGGTAGAAAAACGCCCTGAAAAGAATATCCATATGATTGAGACAATCTTAAGGCCAGTAAGTCTGAAATAGTCATTCATTCTTTGCAAAAAGAATAAAATCTATATAAAAGCATACCCTTAAACAGGGTAACGCAGATGTCTCAGCAAAAAAATAGTCGGGCGGGTGTGGAGATGCCGGCGCATAAGATCCTTTCCGGTACACCGGAGGGGCAGGATGTGCGCATTCTGGCGGAGCGGGCGCGGGCGTTGATGGCGCAGGATCGTGTGCTGGTGCATGTGGCGCTGGATGATACGCGGGTGGCGGCGTTGCAGGAGCTTTTTGCATTTTTTGCACCGGATGTCCGGATTATCACCTTTCCGGCGTGGGATTGTCTGCCTTATGATCGTGTGTCTCCGCATAATGATGTTGTGGCGCAGCGTGTTGCTGCGCTGGGCGCTTTGCTGGGCTGGCAGAAGGAAAAGCAGCGTTACCCCCGTATCCTGCTGACCACCGTGAATGCCGTCACGCAGCGGGTCACACCACGGGCGGCGCTGGAATATGCTGTGTTGTCGGCACAGCAGGGCGGGGCGCTGGATATGGAGATATTGCAGGCCTTTTTGCAGACAAACGGCTATATGCGTGTGGATACAGTACGGGAGGCGGGGGAGTATGCTCTTCGCGGCGGGATTGTTGATCTGTTTCCGCCCGGCTATAACCTGCCGCTGCGTCTTGATCTGTTCGGGGCAGAGATTGAATCGATCCGTATCTTTGATCCGGTGAGCCAGCGCACGGAAGCAAAAATCTCCGAATTTACTTTACAGCCCGCAACAGAGTTTTTTCTGGATGATGAATCTGTGGCACGGTTCCGCGCCCGTTATCGTGATTTATTCGGTGTTGTGCGCAGTGATGATCCGCTTTATGAAGCGGTCAGTCAGAAACGGCGTTATAATGGCATGGATCACTGGCTGCCTTTGTTTTTTGCGCATCTGGATACAGTCTTTGATTATGTGCCGGACGCAGATATAACGCTGGATCATCATGCGGAACAGTCACGGGGCGAGCGTGTCGCGCAGATTGAGGATTTTTATCAGGCGCGGCAAACACTGGAGCAGCAGGTTGCCAAAGTCAAAAAGAATGTTATGGCAGGGACTGTGTATCATCCTGTGCCGATGGAAAGTCTTTTTATTGGAGAAACAGAATGGGTTTCTCTGGCGCAGGGGGCGGATATGCTATCGCCTTTTGCCGGAGAAGGCGATCATGATGGCGGCGGGAAAAAGGGCCGCGATTTTGCCGATATTCGTGCTTTGCCAGAGGGCGATGTTTTTGCGGAATTACAGAAATATATAGCAACGATAAGAAACTCCTCCCCGCAAGCGGGGGGACGAAAAATTCTCATCGCCGTTTACTCCAAAGGTTCGGGAGAACGGTTGCGCAATCTCATGACCCATGCAGGCTTTACCAATTTTGCCGAAGTTGGGAATGCCGCCGATTTGAAGAAGCTGGGTGGATACGATATCGGCATGGCGGTGCTGGCGCTGGAGCATGGTTTTGTTGCGCCTGATCTGGCGGTGATTACAGAGCAGGATATTCTCGGTGACCGTCTGGCACGTAAAAGCAGCAAGCGCCGGAAAACAGAGAATTTCCTGACAGAAGTTTCCTCGCTTGTTCCCGGTGATCTGGTGGTTCATAACGATCACGGGATCGGGCGGTTTGAAAGCCTCGAGACAGTGGAAGCGGCAGGGAAGCTGCATGATTGCCTGAAAATTATTTATGCAGGCGATGATCGCCTGTTCGTTCCCGTCGAGAATATCGACGTATTATCACGTTTTGGCAGTGATGAAGGCACAACCCAGCTTGACAGGCTCGGCAGCGCCGGATGGCAGGCACGGAAAGCACGGGTCAAAAAAGATCTGATGGCCATTGCCGATCATCTTTTGAAAATCGCGGCGGCACGGCAGTTTCAAAAAGCTGATAAATTTCATGTCAGTAGCGATTTGTACGAAGAATTTGCTTCAGGATTCCCCTATCAGGAAACAGAAGACCAGCAGCGCTCTATTGCCGCTGTTCTTGAAGATCTTTGCCGTGACCATCCGATGGACAGGCTTGTCTGCGGCGATGTCGGGTTCGGTAAAACGGAAGTGGCTCTCCGTGCGGCTTATGTCGCGGCAATGAACGGGGCGCAGGTGGCAGTCATTGTTCCGACAACGCTTCTGGCGCGGCAGCATTACAAGAATTTTGCAATGCGATTCAAAGGGATGGGGCTGCGTGTTGAACAATTATCGCGGCTTGTTTCTGCCAAAGACGCTAAAAATGTCAGGGAAGGGCTGGCAGAGGGAACAGTCAGTATCGTTATTGGCACGCATGCCCTGTTCGGCAGCAGTGTCAAATTCAAGCATCTCGGGCTGGTGATCGTGGATGAGGAACAGCGCTTTGGCGTGAAGCAGAAAGAAAAATTAAAAGCCATCAAAGCCAATGTTCATGTTCTCACCTTAACGGCGACACCGATCCCCCGTACTTTACAGATGTCTTTGACGGGGGTGAAGGAAATGAGCCTGATTGCCACGCCGCCTGTTGATCGTCTGGCAATCCGGACATTTGTTCTTCCATTTGATCCGGTGGTTATTCGTGAAGCGCTTCTCAGGGAACATTATCGCGGCGGCCAGAGTTTTTATGTTTGCCCGCGTATCTCTGATATCAGGGATGTCGAGGAGCAGCTTAAAGAGCTTGTGCCGGAAATCAAATATATTGCTGCCCATGGCCAGATGAGCCCGACCGAGCTTGAAGACAGGATGAGCGCTTTTTATGACGGGCAATATGATGTCCTGCTGGCCACGAATATCATTGAAAGCGGCATTGATATTCCGACGGCAAATACAATGGTTGTTCACCGTGCCGATATGTTTGGCCTCGCGCAGCTTTACCAGATACGCGGGCGGATTGGCCGTTCTAAAATGCGCGCTTATGCTTACCTGACCTATGATCCGGGAAAGAAGCTGACAGATCAGGGGCAAAAACGGCTGGAAGTAATTGAAACGCTTGATACGCTGGGTTCCGGCTTCCAGCTTGCCAGCCATGACATGGATATTCGCGGGGCAGGTAATCTGCTCGGCGAGGCGCAATCCGGCCATATCCGCGAAGTCGGGGTCGAGCTGTACCAGCAGATGCTGGAAGAAGCTGTTGCTGCGGCGCGGGAAGGACTTGACTGGGAAAAAGGCGAGGCCGCAGGGCGCTGGTCACCGCAGATCAATATCGGGACTTCTGTTTTGATTCCAGATTATTATGTCGAAGATCTCAATATTAGGATGAGCCTGTATCGCCGTCTGTCGGAACTGGAAGCGCAGGAAGATATTGAAAGCTTTGCCGCCGAACTCATAGATCGTTTCGGGGCGTTACCGGAAGAAGTTGACAATCTTCTTGATATTGTGGCGATCAAGCAGCTTTGCCGTAAAGCCGGAATTGCGCAGGTTGATGCCGGCCCGAAAGGAGCCGTCTTTGCTTTTCACAAGGATAGTCCTCCAAATATTGAAGGTCTGATGCGCTGGCTTCAGGGAACAGGCGGCAATGTCAAACTCCGTCCCGACCAGAAAATCGTCGCCATCCGTCAATGGTCAAACGCCGCCGAACGCGTCAAAGGCGTGCAGAGGCTGATGAAGGAACTGGCGGAGTTGTAAGGCTATAGAAGCCTCTGCAAAACGCTTTTTTCGTCACTCCGGCGCAGG
>PFTR01000154.1 GCA_002789675.1 Alphaproteobacteria bacterium CG_4_9_14_3_um_filter_47_13
TAGAAGAAATTTACGCAATGGCGGCATAATTGTTGAAACGGGATTCCACCTTAAAAACGCCGCCAACCTGTCCAACAAAGTAGGACCACCTCTGTTTGTTTCCGGTTCTTGCTTTGATTCGGCTTTTCAAAAACTTTTTGCTACAGGGCGGGATGTTGAAAGCAAAAAGTGATCTTGCTTTATGTCCGGCATGGCTTAATGTATTATTGATTACTCTTCATGATATTGAAAGGATTACGCTTTTTCGTATCAATAAAGTAGCGGGTCTGAGTGTTTTTTGCTTGTGTAAGAAAAAAGGTATTGACGACTGATGACGTTATCAGATATCATAAAGAAATGAGAACAATTGTAGATATTCCCGAGGATCAGGTAAAAGCGCTTGATTTACTCGGCAAAAAAGACGAGGTTTCGCGGGCTGAACTGGTGCGGCGGGCTGTCGATATGTATCTGGAATCCCAAAAAACAGCGGCGGCTGGTGCTACTGAAAAATATTTCGGTTTTCTTGATGATAGCCCAGAGGCATTTGAAGGTATGGATTCTCTTGGTTACGAACAGAATATACGCTCTGAATGGGATCAACGGGATGAAAAAAACCGCTATTGGGGACTGCATGAAAAGGAGCAGGCGCCCTTTGCTCATAAAATTGATAAAGATACGATTTTATGAAGCGGGCGGTCTTTGATACCAATATTCTGATTGATTTTTCACGTTCCCATATAGGGGCACAGGAAATTATAAGAAACTGCAGCGAGCGTTATATTAGTGTTGTGACATGGCTGGAGTTTCTCACAGGGATTCCTGAGCCAAAAATTCCGCAGGCAAAAGAATTCCTGAATGATGTCTTTGATGTTATCTATCCTGAAGAAAGCATTTATGAAAGAACATTGATGCTACGGCGCTTGAAAAAGCTGAAATTGCCAGATGCCATGATTTATGCGACAGCCAAAGAGTTTTCAGTATCTTTGGTCACGCGCAATACCAAAGACTTTGATGGCAGCCAGCCGGATGTTCATGTGCCTTATTGACAAAAGGTATTTGCCGGGTTCAATTTTTTATCATTTGATAATTTCAGTTTAACTATTTATATAATGAAAATATGAATGATATTGAAACAGAGCGTCTGAGGCTACGACCTTTGAAATCCGAAGATTCTCAAGCAATGTATGATCTACTGTCTGATCCTGCCGTTTCGGGCAATATTGGCGTTTTCAGCCAGCCTTTTACAAACATTCAGGCAGAAGGATGGTGCGGACTGGCTTCTGTTTTTCATAGGGAATCTCTGGGATATTTATGCGGTCTCTATGAAAAAGAATCTCCCCAAAAAATGATTGGTTATGCAGGGATTGCGTGGACAGATGACCATCGTCCGCGTGATGAATGGGAAGCAGGTTACTGGCTGGCTAAGAAGCACTGGCATCAAGGGATTGCAGCAGAAGCCTTATCTGGAATTATAAAACAAAAAGCGGGAGATCTTGGTGTCCGTATGCTTTTTGCGGAAGCCGCGCAGAGTAATTATGGGTCTATCAGGGTGATGGAAAAGTGCGGGTTTAAGAAAACTGCTGCTTTTTTAAAAAAGACACCGGATAATCCGGCGCGCCAGTCTGTTCGTTATGAACGCATTTTGTAAGGGAAGAAGACTGGTTAAATATCAACTTTTGGGTTACTTTAACAACCATGACCTATAATTCAGAGTTACTGGACAAGGCCAAGCGCCACCCTGAAAAGCAGAAGAATCCGGATCGTCCAATGGGGAAAAAGCCGGACTGGATACGTGTGCGTGCGCCGCAAGGGAAAACTTATCAGGAAACGCGGGATCTTGTTCATAAGGCTAAGCTGAATACAGTATGCGAAGAGGCTGGCTGTCCCAACATTGGAGAATGCTGGGATAAAAAGCATGCCACGTTTATGATTATGGGCGAGGTGTGCACCCGTGCCTGTTCCTTTTGTAATATAGCGACAGGCAAGCCGAATGAGCTTGACCGGATGGAACCGCTAAAAATTGGCGTTGCCGTAGCGCAAATGGGCTTAAAACATGTTGTGGTGACTGCAGTTGACCGTGATGATCTTGCCGATGGCGGAGCAGAACATTTTGAAAAAACAATCAGCGCAATCCGTTTTAAAGCGCCAGCGACAACCATTGAAATTCTTCCGGGAGACTTTCACGGCGATATCAGGGCTATTGACCGTGTTATTGCAGCAAAACCGGATGTTTTTAACCATAATCTTGAGACTGTACCAAGGCTCTATCCGACAATCAGACCGGGAGCGCGATATTTTCGTTCTTTGCGTTTATTACAGCGTGTAAAAGATATTGATCCTTCGCAGTTCACCAAGTCTGGCTTAATGGTTGGTTTTGGTGAAACGCGGGAAGAAATCGGACAGGTTATGGATGATATGCGCGCTGCCGATATTGATTTTCTGACCATTGGACAATATCTACAGCCAACGGTGAAACATGCTCCGGTTAAAAAATTCTGGACACCTGAAGAGTTTCAGCAGCTCGAAAAAATGGCACGTGCCAAAGGATTTTTGATGGTTTCATCATCACCGCTCACGCGCTCAAGCTACCATGCTGGGGATGATTTTACGAAATTGCGCACGGCGCGGGAAGTAAAACTGTCTGCTTCCTCTTAAGATAAAGTGGGCATCGTGCTACATTTGTCCCGGATTTATAGGCTGGCGCTTATACTTGAAAGTTGAAATCGAGACAGGAGAGCCTAAAATTTCTTTTTTTTGTAATGAACCGTCTTTGAATTTTTCAAATGCAGTTTTTAGCTGAGGCGTTATAGGCGTTGCGTATGACTCGACTATTTTCCCTTGCTCATTAATAGCGGTTGCTTTAATGATTCCGATGATTTTGTTCTCCTTATTAATAACAGGGGATCCACTGGCGCCCGTAACGGCCACGCAGTTTGTTCTCAACTGATAATTATACGCATCATAAGCAGGGTTATCTAAAGAAGCGGCAGGAAGATTTGGGCGCGGCAGAAGCTCACAAGATAAATCTCCTGTCAAACCATCCTTATCAATATTGTATCCCAAAACTTTTATAGGCTCCAGATTGAACTGATCTGAAAGAGAGAAACGTGCGTCAGGAAGATTTTTCCCTTCTACACGTAAAAATGCAATATCAACGCCCAGGCCATCACCTCCCTTAAGCATATGAAATAAATACATTTCCGGAATAGAGATTTCCGTGATTTCAGCAATCGTGTCACAGTTTTCTTCATTAGGGCGAATTTTGTCCCCCTCGCAGCGAAAGGCGATTGTCGGCTTTTCCTTTTCTGTATTGTTGACCGTTCTTTCAATACAGTGAGCGGCTGTGATGGCAAAGCCATCACCGAGATAGGTTGCGGTACAAGGATTTAGAACAGAAGACCCTATTGATTCATAAGGGGCATCTTTTTTGGTAGAAACAGGAACCCGGTTTTCATGAGCAATAGGGAAAACTGGCCGTGCTTGCTGATCTGTCTCAACATCCTGCGTAGTACAGGCAGATAATAATAAGGCCGGGATTATGCCTGCAAATAACAGTTTGATGCGGTGGTTCATATTTATGGTATTATCAGCTACCTCAGTTTTATGCAATTATTTTTTCAGAGCATAAATAAACAAGTTTTCTGGCGAAATTGTTAAATTTGCTTTAATTGTTATCTGATTGCACATTCATTTTATAGAGTCTCCATGCCAACTCACGCTGAAAAACGGACGTTACCCTACACGCCGGAGCAACTTTTTAAGCTTGTCTCGGATGTGGAGCGTTATCCGCAGTTTTTGCCCTGGTGTCTTGACAGCCGTATTACAAAGCGGGAAGGGGATATTTTTTATGCGGATCTCATCATTGGTTATAAAATGGCACGTGAAAAATTCAGCTCTAAAGTAACCCTATCGAAACCGGATCATATTCATGTGGAGTATTTATCCGGGCCTATGAAGCATCTATCCAATCACTGGCGCTTTCTACCGGAAGAAGGAGGAGGTTGCACGATTGATTTTTATGTTGATTTCGAGTTTAAAAACAGGTTCTTTCAAAATCTTATGGGTCTTTTCTTCGATAAAATTGTTAAAAAAATGGTTGAAGCCTTTGAAAATAGAGCAAAAGATTTGTACAGCTAATGTAGAATTTCGCCGCTAAAAGCAGGAAAACGATAGGAAAGCTGTATTGTTTTGCCCTCAACTGTTTGGAAATCAGTGGTAATAGAACGGTCACGGCGCATTTCATCAAAGCCGGACAGGTGCAGAATTCCAATTTCTTCATGAGGAAGAAAAGGCTCAACAAACTTTTTTATCTTATTGTTATAAAAAGGTTTAAACTCACAGAGCCAATGGCAGTAGGCCGGCAGGATTTCAAATTTGAACCCTTCCAGATAGCACATGACCCCGAGGGATAGTTGCTCGGCGGTGAAGACTTTTCCTTTTGCAGCGGCTTGCTTGACGAGTGCTTGCCATCGGCTCCAGTGCGGCGCTTCTTTATGGAGTGCAAATGCTCCGGCAAGCAGGACATGATAGGGAAGCAATTCACGTGCTTTGTTAAAGCCAAAGGCTTTGAGGGCATTGGAAAAATAAAAGCCGCGCACCTTCCACGGCCAGCGCCCGAACCATTTAACCCGTATCTGCCGTGGATACGTCCGGTCGGACTGGGCGGTTAGTGTTATTTTTCTACGGTTTGCACCTTCAAGAAACAGATCGATAGCGCGCCAGTTTTGTACCCATGTATCGGCATCCATCCAGAAATAAAGATCGTATCCGGGGAAATATTGATTGATAAAAGGGCGACAAATACAGGATTTGAGGTATTCACGTCCTCGGATTTTCGAGGCAGGAATGGGGAATGGCCAGTCCGGTTTATAGATTTTTGTCACAAGCGGCCTGATTATTTCAAGTTGTTCAGGCTTTAATCCGGCATCAAGAATGCAGATATCCATCTCTTTGCTTTGCGGAAAGGCGCGGATTGAATACACCCATTCCAGCAACATCGGGAAATAATTATGATCCGAGCCGGATACGAAGGTGACTTTGTTCATTTTAAAAGCTCCCTGACATGTCTGAATGCCGCCTCAACAGTTTGTGTCCGTATGCTGATGCGGTCGCCTTTAAAATGATGTTCAAAGCTCTGCGTGGTTATTTCCGGCATTGCCAGCCCAATATAAACCAGTCCTACAGGTTTTGTATTTGTGCCGCCGCCCGGTCCGGCCAGACCGGTGCAGGCTATGGCAATATGGGCGCGGCTGTTTCCCAGCGCTCCCTCTGCCATCGCACTGGCGACTTCAGCACTGACCGCGCCATATCGTGTCAGGATATCATGCGGCACAGCCAGTAGCTCTTCTTTGGATTCATTGCTGTACGTTACAAAACCGCGTTCAAAAATAGAAGATGCCCCAGGAAAATCGGTGATCGTTTTAGCAATCAGACCGCCCGTGCAGGATTCCGCTGTGACGATCATCATGCCGCGTTGTCTCAGAATTTCAAATAATTCCAGCATAAAGCAACCCTCCCAGACAAAAAGCGGCATAAAATCCTGCCATAACGTCATCCATCATCACGCCCATGGCTCCGGGCATCCTATCAAAATATGAAATAGGCCATGGCTTAAAAATATCAAAAAAGCGAAAAAATAGGAAAGCCAGAAGGATACCGATTACGCTGGTAGGTGCGGCAAGAAGTGTAATCCAGATTCCAACGACCTCATCAACGACAATCGCGCCGGAATCATGCTCTCCTGTCATGATTTCAAATTTGGCTGCAGCGCGATAACCACTATAAAATAGAAGAACGATGGCCCCTATTAGAGCCGGATGCCCCATGAATACCAGCAATGCCAATCCAAAAGGAAGGCCGCCAAGCGTTCCCCATGTACCGGGTGCTTTTTTTATCAGCCCGCATCCAAACCATGTGGCAAGCCAGAGGGAGGGCGATTTCATATCAAGTTTTTTTATCAAAATCCGGTTTAGCATCTCTGATCCTTGTGACTAGAAAAACAAACGCTTGCAACAGCTTGCGCGGCAATACCTTCACCCCGTCCTAAAAAGCCCAGTTTTTCAGTCGTGGTAGCTTTTAGACCAACGCGGTCAAATGTTAATCCGCAAATCTGCGCAACCCGCATTTGCATAGAGTCTCTGTAAGGGGCTATTTTCGGTTCTTCACAGATCAAAGTCAGGTCAAGGTGGACGAGTCGTCCGCCTTTTTCTTTAACAAGCGCCAGCGCTTTTTGCAGAAATAGCGTACTATCCGCATTTTTCCATCGTGGATCGGTGGGGGGGAAGTGGCTGCCAATATCTCCCGCCCCAATTGTGCCAAGCAGGGCATCCGTTAAGGCATGTAGGCCCGCATCCGCATCGGAATGGCCTTTTAGCTTTTTATGATGAGGGATATCAATGCCACAGAGTTTTACTGAATCTCCCTCCTCAAAAGCATGGACGTCATAACCAAAACCTGTCCGTGTCTCGGACTCAGGGGGCATTAATTTATGTGCCAGCATCAGATCATCCTGTGTTGTAATTTTGATGTTCATACGAGAACCGGGAACAAATTCAATATCATGCCCTATTGCCGCAACCAGAGACGTGTCATCATTATAGAGAGTTTTACTGTCAGCCTGTTCATGAGCTTTGCGGAGAAGGCCATAGTGAAACGCCTGCGGTGTCTGGATCGACCAAAGATCATGACGGTCAATATAATCTCTTTTTTTGTATCTTTGGGTATCTGTCACCGGAATAGCAAGGGTTGCTGCTTGATGTTCATAGGCGGACTTAACAAGATCTATAATATTTTCCTGTGACACAAAGGGACGCGCTGCGTCATGGGTTAAAATTATATCTTTATTATCAAGATTAGAAAAATATTTTAAACCATTATATATACTTGATTTTCTACTATCTGATCCTTCTATGGGAGGCGCAAGTGACAGCCCCTGAACCGCGTCATCATATAAGGATCGGTGTTGCGGATCAATAATAACACAAAGCATCTGGAGGTCGGCGCAGGAGAGAAACATATCAAGCGTATGGCGTAGAATGGCTTTTCCGTTTATTTTCCTGTATTGTTTAGGCGTTGATCCTCCAAGCCGGGAACCGTGACCCGCAGCAGCAATCAGGACGAAAAACGGGATTTTTCTTTTTGAACTTGCGGAAATTTCCATAGCTTAGTATCTTGCGTCACAATAATTGAAGGATCATAAACAGGTATTATAGAGACACAAACAGATAGAATCTACAGGTTTACACATTTGCGGAAAGATCATCGGAAAAAGACTGAAGAAACAGATGGTGCCGCGATAGCCATTGCGGAGCCACGCATTATGGACAGAATTTTAAATATTCTGGCAAGCAACATGTATGGTTTTTATAAACGCCCGCGTAAATGGAGACTCTTTAGAGGGGGGAGTGTTTTAGGAAACCGCCTTGCCCTTTTTCTTATTATTTCAGGTTTTATCAGCGGGATAGCGACATATGCCGCCTTAACGGCAACGCCACCTTTTGGTGATGATCCCAATACAGTCATCTGGCTTTTAAATATAGATCTTGTTATCCTGATGCTGTTGGTCACTCTGATTGCCCGGCGGATTGTCGGGCTGTGGAGTGGACGGCGACGGGGAATTGCCGGGTCAAAACTTCACGTTAAGCTGGTTTTTATTTTCAGCCTTCTGGCGGCAACACCTGCTATTATTATGACGGTTTTCTCTGCATTTTTTCTGCATTTTGCTATCCAAAGCTGGTTTAGTGAACAAGTCAGCACCGCTGTTAATAAATCACAGGCTGTCGCAATTGCCTATCTGGAGGAGCACCAGCAGGTTATTAAGGCAGATACGCTGGCTATGGCCAATGATCTTGATCGCCAGGCAGGATTTTTGACACTGAATCCCGAAGCTTTTGACAAAATTATGCAAACGCAGTCCTTGCTGAGAAATCTTTCTGAAGCTGTTGTGTTTGATAAAAGCGGGCGCATTCTGGCCAGTTCCGGATTTACATTTACACTGGCATTCGAAGCATTACCCTCCTATGCTATTCTTCGTGCCGGGGAAGGGGATGTTGTTGTCATGACGGGTGAAAGCGATGACCGCGTCAGGGCGCTCGTAAAGCTCGATAGCCTGCAGGATGCCTATCTTTATGTCGGGCGGATGGTTGATCCTGTGGTGCTGAGTAACCTTAAAGATACACGTAAGGCTGTTGCGGCCTATCAGCAGCTTGAAGGGCACCGTTCAGATCTGTTGCTGATTTTTACGATGATCTTTATTGTTGTCGCACTGCTGCTGCTGCTTGCTGCGGTCTGGTTTGGTCTGATTTTTTCGCGGCAGTTGATTGTGCCAATCAGTGCCTTGATTTCAGCAGCTGACCGTGTCCGAAGCGGAGATTTGAAAGCGCGGGTTCCGGCCTTCAAACGGCAGGACGAGTTTGATGTTCTGGCTCTTGCCTTTAACAGGATGACTAGCCAGATTGAAGAGCAACGTGATGAACTTGTCATGGCAAACCGTCAGCTTGACCAACGCCGTCGTTTTACAGAAACCGTCCTTGCCGGGGTGTCATCCGGTATTCTAGGTGTCAATGAACAGGAGAAAGTAACATTAGCCAATTCATCGGCTGCCGAGCTTTTTGATACAGAGGCAAATGCTCTCGTCGGAAAAAATGTTTCTGAGATTATTCCGGAACTCACGGTTTTGTTAAAACAGGCTCATGAAAAGCCGGATAAAATCACACAGTTTGAAATTCCTTTTATGCGTGCAGATGACAGCAAGCGTATTTTGTTGGTGCGTATTGCGATTGAATTGATTGGAGGAGAGGATAAGGGCGCTGTACTCACATTCGATGATATTACGGAGTTGCAGTCCGCGCAAAGAAAAGCGGCCTGGGCAGATGTTGCGCGGCGCATTGCTCATGAAATTAAAAATCCGCTCACTCCCATACAGCTTTCCGCTGAACGGTTGCGACGGAAATATCTGTCCCAGATCAAGGATGATCCTGAAACATTTTCCAAATGTACGGATACAATTATTCATCATGTGGGGGATATCGGACGGATGGTCAATGAATTCTCTGCTTTTGCCCGTATGCCGGAGCCCGTCATGAATACAGAGAATCTTTCTGTACAACTCACTGATATGCTGGTTCTTCAGCAACAGGCGCATCCGGATATTACGTTTGATATAAAAAATATAGACCCCGATCAGACACCTTTATATGCTTGCATTGATTTACGGCAAATCAGGCAAGCCGTGACAAATATTGTTCAAAATGCTATTGATTCTATAGAAAGTCGTCTTGAAAAAGCTGGAGAATCCTTGAATGACATACAAAAAGGTCATATAGATATTCTTCTGGCTGTGCGTGAAAAAGAAAATGAAATTGTGATTTCTATCATAGATAATGGTTCCGGACTGCCCAAGGGAATAGATGTCGCAGGATTGACAGAGCCTTATGTAACCCACAAAGCCAAAGGAACAGGATTGGGTCTGGCTATCGTCAAAAAAATTATGGAAGATCATGGGGGACGGATTATTCTTGGTGTTCCTGAGTGGCTAAAAAAAATGCAAGATTGGCGTGATTTGGGCGGGGCAACAGTTTCGCTTGTTCTGCCGCGTGAAGCGGTAGATAACAATGTATTGGTAAAAGGTATAAAATAATAATGGCAGCAGATATTCTCATTATTGATGATGAAGCCGATATTCGCGCTTTGATAAAAGGAATTCTCGAAGATGAAGGTTATCAGGCACGGGATGCGGCGACCGATGAAAAAGCCTATGAACAGGTTAAATTAAAGGTGCCGGATCTTGTGATTCTTGATATCTGGCTTCAGGGAAGTCAGGATGACGGCCTGCAAATTCTTGACAGACTGAAGAAAGACCATCCTTTTTTGCCAGTGTTGATGATCAGCGGTCATGGTAATATTGAAACTGCTGTTAGTGCTATCAAGCAAGGTGCTTATGATTTTATTGAAAAACCGTTCAAATTCGACCGCCTTTTATTTATGATTGAACGGGCGCTTGAAACGGCAAAACTCCGCAAAGAAAATGAAAAACTGAGAACAAAAGTTCTGGGGGCATCGGAGCTGATTGGAGAGTCTTCCTGTATGATCACGCTCCGGCAAACCCTGATCAGGGTGGCTCAGACAAACAGCCGTGTTTTGATTACGGGTGAACAGGGAACAGGAAAAGATCTGGCGGCACGGTTTATTCACCGTCATTCGCAAAGAGCAGATAAATCATTCATGGTTCTTAATTGTGCCATTATGAGACCTGAATGGCTGGAAGTTGAACTTTTTGGCTCGGAAAATGGCGTGATGGGTGAATCCGGTAAAATCGGCGTTTTGGAACAAGCCGATGGAGGAACACTCCTGCTGGATGAAGTGGCGGATATGCCTTTTGAAACACAGGGGAAAATTGTCCGTGTTTTGCAGGAGCAAAGATTTCAGAGAGTGGGGGGGCAGGAAGAAGTTGAGGCCAATGTGCGTATTATTGCCTCCAGTAATAGAAATCTACAAAAGGCAATGGAACAGGGTGATTTCCGGCAGGATCTGTTTTATCGTTTAAATGTTGTTCCCATTCAGATTCCCTCTTTGCGTGAAAGAGTACAGGACATTCAAGCTCTTGCTGACCACTTTAGTGCACTTTATTCACAGCAGGCCGGTCGTAGCGCCTGCCGTTTTGATCCTGCCGCGATTGCGACAATGCAGGCTTATGACTGGCCGGGAAATGTGCGACAGTTACGAAATGTTGTGGAATGGTGTATGATTATGGATCCCATGGTTAATGATGAACAAATAAAATCTTACCAGTTGCCGCCGGAACTCACGGAAGTGCCTCTCTCTGAATCAAAAAGGGCTTTGAAATCTACGGATCTGGTTTCTTTGCCGTTGCGTGAGGCGCGGGAAGTTTTCGAAAAAGATTATATTTCTGCACAGATAAAGCGTTTTGGAGGGAATATTTCAAAAACCGCAGAATTTGTTGAAATGGAGCGCTCGGCCTTACACCGGAAAATGAAACAGCTTGGCATTTGTGCTGTGACCAAGCAAAATGATGAACCGGATGATTCCGGTTTTTTGAGTATTAAAGCAGAACAACGCGAAAGAGCCTGATATTATGCGTGTGATTATTTGCGGAGCAGGGCAGGTTGGTTACAGCATTGCAGCCTATCTCGCCCGAGAAGAAAATGATGTGACTGTCATTGATATTAATCCTCACCTCATTGCCCAGATTAACGAAGAGCTGGATGTCAGTGGTATTGTAGGACATGCATCGACTCCGGATGTCCTTGAGCAGGCAGGGGCAAGTGAGACAGATCTAATCATTGCCGTAACCCATGTTGATGAGGTTAATATGGTGGCCTGTCAGGTGGCGCATTCCCTGTTTAATGTCCCTAAAAAAATTGCGCGGGTGCGGGCGCAATCTTATCTTGACCCCGTCTGGGCCAACCTTTTTAGTCGCTCTCATCTGCCGATCGACGCCATTATTTCCCCGGAAGTAGAGCTCGCCCGCGCTATTGATGAACGTCTTAGTATTCCAGGGACAACAAATCTTATTTCACTGGCAGAGGAGCGCGTGCATCTTGCCGGTGTTGTCTGTAAGGAAAACTGCCCTGTTCTGAATACACAATTGCGCCAGTTCAGCAGTCTTTTTCCTGATTTACCAATTAAAATTGCCCTTGTCTTACGGGGGAATAGAATTTTAATTCCGGATGATAATGACCAGATCATGGAAAATGATGAAGTCTATTTTTTTACAGACGCAGAACATTTGCAACGTGTTATGGCGGCCTTCGGACATGAAGAAAAGAAAGCGCGTCATATCTGTATCATGGGAGGTGGCAGTATAGGCCTTTATCTTGCCAGAATGCTCCAGCGCGAACAAAGAAAGATACATATTAAAATTATCGAGAGTAATGAAGCGCGCGCACAGAAATTAAGCGAAGAACTACAGAATATTATTATTATTCATGGCGATGGACTTCAGAATGAAATTCTTCAGGAAGCAAATATGGCCAATACCGAGACGCTGATTGCCGTTACTAACGATGATGAAACCAATATACTCGGGTCGCTTCTTGCCAAACAATATGGTTGCGAGCGGGTGATCACTCTTATCAATAAACCGACATATCGTAGTCTTGTCACTTCTCTTGGTATTGATGCTGTAGTTTCGCCGCGTGCTTCCACTGTTTCAACTATCATGCAATATGTGCGCCGTGGCAGGGTCAAAGCGGTTCATACGCTACGTGATGGTGTTGCTGAGGTCATTGAGGCAGAAGTTCTTGAATCATCGGCACTTGCCAATGTAACAATGGCCGATCTGCATTTGCCTGATGGGGTTCTGATCGGGGCTATTGTTCGTAAGGATGTTGTGCTGATGCCTGCACCTGAAATAAAAATTATACCCGGTGATCATATTATCGTAATGGCGAAAGCTGGCAAATCCAGAGAAGTCGAGCATCTTTTTACTGTTCAAGTTGACCTTTTTTAGGAGAGATAATGCCAAGATATGCCTATGTTAATGGCGCGTATTTGCCTCACAAGGAAGCGTCTGTCCATATTGAAGACCGGGGTTTTCAATTTGCAGATGGGGTTTATGAGGTTATCGCCTGTATCCATGGCCATCTTGCGGATGAACGCGGGCATCTGGATCGTTTGAAACGATCTTTATCAGAAGTAGGAATGAAGATGCCTCTGCCGGAGGAAACGCTCCGGTTTATCATTCGAGAATTATTGCGCCGAAACAGGCTCCAGAATGCGATTGTTTATATGCAGGTGACACGCGGTTCAGCACGACGTGATTTTGCATTTCCTGCAGAAAATACACTGCAATCATTAATTCTAACGACATGGCCTTTTCACTATGACAACCTTCCGAAAATGGAAAAAGGCGTGAGCGTGATTACGGTTCCGGATATCAGGTGGAAACGCCGTGATATTAAAACCGTTGCCTTGTTGCCGCAGGTGCTCGCAAAACAAAAAGCCATCGAAAAAGGTGTTCATGAAGCATGGATGCTGGATGATGAGGGGTATATTACGGAAGGTTCTGCGAGTAACGCCTGGATTCTTACAAAAGAGGGACTGCTTTTGACTCGTAAAGCTGATAATGATATTTTGCGCGGCGTGACGCGAACAGCGATTTCTAAAATATGCATGGATTTAAAGATCGAGATGGTGGAGCAGAGCTTCACACCCGCACAATCCTATGAGGCTTCTGAAGCTTTTATGTCGAGTGCTTCGGCAGTTATTACGCCAATTGTGACGATTGATGGACATAACATTGGCACTGGCAAACCGGGTGATGTGACGCTAAGGATTTACGAAGAATATAGAGCGTATGTCGAAGGATTGCGCGGACAACAATTAAGGTGGAGCGCATGAATGATGAATGATGAATTTCCAAAAGCTGTTCTGTTTGATTGGGATGGAACACTTGTTAATACCTTATCCTTTCTTTTAATGGCGCATAACCATGTGCGTGAACAAATGGCGTTATCTCCATGGAGTGTGTCAGAATTTAAAAGTCATGTGCGCTATTCCTCGCGTGAGCTTTATGCCACGGCCTATGGAGATCAGGCAGGGCAGGCAATGGAGACACTCGGCGTTTTTATGGACGAGAATCATCTCCAAAGTATTGATATCTTGCCCGATGCTTTGGAACTTCTGGAATGTCTACAGGAACAGGATATTCCTTCCGCACTTATCAGTAATAAAAGACATGATTTCCTGCGAAAGGAAGTGTCCCATCTTGGCTGGGATCATTTTTTCAAGACAACAATCGGTGCAGGATATGCAGAAAAGGACAAGCCTGCTCCTGACCCGCTATTGCTGGCGCTTGAAGAATGTGGCCTGACAGCAGGCAAGGATATTTGGTATGTCGGGGATTCTGAAACCGACATATGCGCGGCGCATGCGGCAGGCTGTACAGCCATACTTGTGCGCCATCACCATGATAACGAGTATTTAATCGAGGAATTCAATCCGGAATTTGTTTTTGATGATTGCAAGGCCTTGCAAAACTCTATTCTTTCGTATAGACAGCGTCTAGTGGAAAAAGGCTAATTATATTTAAATGCCGCTTTATAAAAAACCAATAAATAATAAGGACGATAATATAAAATGACCGGAAAGATGCAGAGCGTCCAGGATGTTTTTTTAAACAAAATCCGTAAAGAAAAGATGACCGTGACGGTTTTCCTTGTGAATGGTGTTAAATTACAGGGTGTTGTTACCTGGTTTGATAATTTCAGTATGCTGTTACGTCGTGATTCTTCTGTACAGCTTGTTTATAAACATGCCATCTCGACCATTATGCCAGGAGGGGCGTTACAGCTTTATGATTCAGAAAATGAAGACGGCGAAGAAGTATAATCATTAAAATTCATGATCCATGTTCCCGAGAACGAAAAGAATATGCAGGAAGCAGGCGCTGGAACGGCGCTGGTTATTCATCCTGAACTCACTGATTTTAACGGGACGACCGCCGAAGACAAACTCGAAGAAGCGATTGGGCTTGCAGAAGCGATTTCCCTTACCGTGGTTGAAGGCTTATGTTTTCAGGTAAAAAGACCGGTTGCCGGATATCTGATTAGCAAAGGGCATCGGCAGGATATCGGCCATCTTATCCATGATTTCAAGCCTGATGTTGTTATTGTCAATCATAGTCTCACCCCGGTTCAGCAGCGTAATCTTGAAAAAGACTGGAACGCCAAAGTCATTGACAGAACAGGCCTGATCCTTGAAATTTTTGGCAGACGCGCTCAAACCAAAGAGGGTAAAATTCAGGTAGAGCTTGCAGCGCTTGAATATCAGCGCTCCCGTCTTGTAAAGTCATGGACGCACCTTGAGCGGCAGCGGGGCGGCCTTGGCAAGACAGGGGGGCCAGGGGAAACCCAGATCGAGATTGACCGCCGATTGATTAGCGAGCGCATCATCCGCCTCAAAAAGGAAATGCAAGGCATCCGCAAAAACCGCGAGCTTCAGCGCCGCAGCCGCGAGCAGGCACCGTTTCCCCTTGTTGCTCTGGTTGGTTATACCAATGCGGGGAAATCAACTCTGTTTAATTTCCTGACGGGTGCTGCTGTTTTTGCCGAAGATCTCCTTTTTGCAACGCTTGATACGACAATGCGCAAAAGAAAAATGGACAACGGTCAGGATATTATTCTGTCAGATACTGTGGGTTTTATTGCCGATTTGCCAACCCATTTGATTGCGGCTTTTCGGGCAACGCTCGAACAATTACAATATGCAGACGTGATCCTCCATGTTCGCGATATTACGCGGGAAGATCACATGAAACAAAAGGAAAATGTTATTGAAATACTTAAAGATTTGGGGATTTCATACGATCAGGATGGACGCATTATAGAGGCCTGGAATAAAATTGACCTGCTTCCTCCAGAAGAGCGAGAGCTCATGCGGAGTAAAGTAAATTTTATGGAGAACGTGGTTCCGCTGTCTGCCATCACAGGAGAGGGGACAGATGACCTTCTGTCTTTGATAGAGCATCGTCTTACATTGTCAAACAGGTTTGTATCTTTTAAAATTCCTGTATCTGAAGGAAAAGCAATGGCATGGCTCTATCAGAATGCCCATGTTCTTGAAACCATCGAAGATGACGGTTTTATGGTGCTTTCGGTTGATATTACACAGGAAAACTTCGGACGTTTCACTGAAAGATTCCCTTATAAGCCCATGGAACAAAAAGATAATAATAAAAGACAAATTCATGACAGCAAATATTGATCCTGAAAAAATAGCTGATTTGGTACGACAATGCGCCCGTGACATCATATTGCCCTATCATGGCACGCTTAAAGAACATCAGAAAAGCTTCAAAAACGGTAACCCCCGAAATGAAGTGACAGTTGCCGATGCGATATCAGAAGAGTTTTTATCCAGACAAATCAAATTATTATTTCCTGATTCTTATATTTTAGGTGAAGAGGAAAGTGAAAATAACCCCTCTGTATTTGAATATTTAAATGATCCTCAAAAAATGATCTGGGTTATTGACCCGATTGACGGCACAAGTAATTTTATCAAAGGCAGTAAAACATTCTGTGTCATTGTTGCGCTTGTGGCAGATGGCAAGACCAGGATGGGATGGATTTATGATGTCTGCAATGACAGCATGGCTTTTGCACAGAAAGACAAAGGCGCTTTTATTGACGGACAGAAAGTGAGGCTGAGTAAAGAAAATCCAGCACATGACGTGGTCACAGGCTATGCAGGTTATAAATTTAAGGATAATCTAAAGAATATTTCTACAAGTACTCTTCGCTGCTCCGGTCTTGAATATTTCAGAATGGCGAAGAGGGAAGCAGATTTTTCTATTTACTGGAAAATGAAACCCTGGGATCATTTGGCTGGTACTTTGCTTATGCAGGAAGCTGGCGGCTATGCCGCGCAGTGGGATGGCTCCTCCTATGACCCTGCAGATGCTACAGGCGGACTTATAACTGCTGCCAATAAGAAAATATGGCAGAAAATCCGTGATTCAATCCCTCCTCAAGTACTTAAGAAACACAATCTAATAACTTGAATATATTGCTGATTTTACAGGTGCATAAGAGCGACGGTGATGGGCGGTGATGCCATGATCTGCAATGGCTCTTAGATGCTCCTTTGTACCATAGCCTGCATTCCGTTCCCAGCCGTAAACCGGATAATCCAGATGTAATTCTGTCATTATTCTATCCCGTGTCACTTTGGCAAGGATAGAAGCCGCAGCTATGGAGAGGGAAAGACGATCTCCCTTGATAACCGGCTTGGGAGAGCAGGGAAGTGCAGGAGAGAATTTTCCATCAATCAGAGCCACTTCTGGTTCAATTTTAAAGTTATCCTGCATAATACCATGCGCTCGTTTCATTGCCAGAAGTGAGGCATGATGAATATTCAGCGAGTCAATTTCCTCCGGTGTCACCTGCGCAATTCCAAAAAGGCAATGCTCCATTATCTGCACAAACAGAGTCTCACGATTTTTCCTTGTGAGTTTCTTACTGTCATTAATGCTCTGGATAAAGGTATGCTGCCGAATGTCATCAGGAATATAAACGCAGGCCGCAACAACACAGCCGGCAAGAGGGCCGCGTCCCGCTTCATCAATACCACAGACAAGCCCGTCATACTGATTTTCGATAGTAAAGTCAGGAAATTGCGCTGTGTTTGTCATTCTGCGCGCCTATAAAAGAGAGTCCAGTTCTTCAATAAACCGCCTTATTTCGGCCTCAAGACGGGTAATATAGCCTTCGTCACGATAAGCGCGATAGATGATGATTTGTTCTTCTGGAGGTCTTTCGGGCGCAAAGCTGACAAAATCCCACCATTTCCGCCTGCTAACCCATAAATTTCCCTGTATCTGTGGCATGTACTGGGAAGGAATGCGCCTGCTCTGCAAATATTTATTATGTGTGCTGACAAGCGGACATTTTATTTCCAGCCCTCCATCTGCATCAATCAAACCATCAGGAGAGGCGCCCACGCGCCGCGATTCATCAAGAAAATTTATTCCGACCTCTCTGACAGCATAGCCTGTTTTTGCTTCATAAGCCCTGCGCGCATGGGGTTCCAGCTCAGCCCCCCGAAGCATGGCATCGCTCCAGTAGCTTTCCGTTGGCTCGCCTGTCTTTATTTCATTTCTTAAACGCATCATATAGGCTTTACGGGTTTTTCCGCCACCTTTGGTCATGACAAGTTTGAAATTAGAGGCCGTAACAACACCGCATCGCGCCTGTTGCCATTCCGTGGTTCCCTGCGCGCAAGTCGCTGTGTTCATCGACTTATGCCCTTAGTGTTTTATTAACAACTTCATAAACATCAGGGGATAGATCTTTCAAATCACAAATACGCTCAAGCTGGATTTCCATCTTCTTCTGTCTATCCGGTGTATAGCGCCGCCAGTCCCGTAACGGCGTAAGAAGGCGCGAGGCCATCTGTGGGTTGAGGTTATTCAATTCGATAATAGCATCCGCCAGAAACTCATAGCCTTTGCCGTTTTCGTCATGAAAACAAACAGGGTTGCCCATGGCAAAAGAAGCATAGAGTGATCTCACCCTGTTTGGATTTTTAATGTTGAAATCTTTATGTTTTTTCAGCTTGTTAATGTCATTTAGTGTACTTGTACGAATAGCAGCGCCCTGCAAGGAAAACCACTTATCAACAACAAGAGGATATGATTGAAACCGCTCATAAAAATCGGAAAAAGCCTCTTCACGCTCCCGAGAAACGGTATGCGTTAGAGAGGAGAGCGCGGCAATGCGGTCGGTCATGTTATTGGCATTGTCATACTGTGACTTCGCCAGACTGATCGTACCCTGGAATCCCAAAATATAGAGAATTGTATTTTGCAGACTCCGTTTTGCCCGTGCCGCAAAATCATTGCTGAATTGTTTTTCTGTTCTATTCTGCTGATAGATTTTTTCCAGTTTACTTTTGTCCCGTTCACGCACAGAATCCAGAATTATCTCGCGGACATCGTAAATGGCTCGAGGGTCAATCTGTTTTCTAAACTGGCCGACAAAGGAAATATCGGGCAGGGATAAAGAGAGCGCCAATAGGGCTTTATCGGTTTCCGGCTGAAACGCCTGATCAAGCAGGGCGCTGTAACTATCCAGAAATTCCGGCCAGACTTTTGGTGTCTGCCCTTTTTCCAGATTATCCAGCATCTCGTTTATCATACGCAGGGCATAAGTCTGTCCCGCTTCCCAGCGGTTGAATCCGTCATTATCATTGACCATCAGAAAGCGAAGATCACTAGAACTCAAATCCGTTTCCAGTTTTACTGGCGCTGAAAAACCACGCAAAAGGGAAGGAACCGGCTTTGAGGCTATATTTTCAAAAGTGACATTTTGCTGTTCTTCTGTTAGTTCAAACAGCCTTTCCGCCATATCATCGCCATTCGGCCCCACGAGTCCGATTTTAACCGGGATATGCATCGGCTTTTTATTCTTTTGTCCTGGTGTATCGGGAATACTCTGGCGCAAAGAAAGGGTATAGGTTCTGGCTGCTTCATCATAGCTTCCAGTTGCCTTGATCTCCGGCGTTCCAGCTTGTTCGTACCAGTTGAAAAACTGACTCATATCCCGCCCCGAAGCATCGGTCATGCATTTCACAAAATCTTCGCAGGTAACAGCTTGCCCGTCATGGCGCTCGAAATAAAGATCGGTGGCTTTACGATAAGTCTCCGCGCCCAGCAATGTATGCTGCATCCGGATGACTTCTGCACCTTTTTCATACACAGTCATTGTGTAGAAATTACTGATTTCCATGTAGTTATCCGGTCTGACAGGATGCGCCATAGGGCCTGCATCCTCAGTAAACTGCATCCGGCGCAGAGACATGACATCCTCGATCCGCTGCACCTGTGCCGAGTTCATATCCGCGCTGAAAGACTGATCCCGGAAGACAGTAAGACCTTCTTTCAAGGATAGCTGAAACCAGTCACGGCAGGTGACACGGTTGCCTGTCCAGTTGTGGAAATATTCATGGGCGATGACACTTTCAACCCGTTCGAAATCGCTGTCTGTTGCTGTATCCTGATGTGCGAGCACAAGAGCGGTATTGAAAATATTCAGTGAGGTATTTTCCATTGCCCCCATATTAAAATCACTCACCGCGACGATATTGAAACGGTCAAGCTCATACTCGCGGCCATAGACATCTTCGTCCCATTTCATGGAGTTTTTCAAGGATTCCATTGCCCATTGGCATTGTGCCTGATCTCCTTCGCGGACATAAATCCGCAGCAGAACATCGCGCTTTGATTTCGTTGTAAAATGATCCTCGATATAAACCAGATCTCCCGCCACCAACGCAAAAAGATAACAGGGTTTAGGAAAAGGATCATGCCAAAGCGCATAATGACGATTTCCCGCCAGATCACCTTCTTCGATCAGATTTCCGTTTGAGAGCAAAACAGGGCATGACTTTTTATCGGCTTCAATTCTGACATTAAAGATCGTCATAACATCAGGACGATCAGGGAAATAAGTAATGGTACGAAACCCTTCCGCCTCACACTGTGTGCACCAGTTCCCACCGGATTTATAAAGCCCCTCCAGGCGCGTATTGGAAGCCGGATCAATCTCTGTTTCAATTTCCAGTGTAAATTCATCCTGTTCGGGAGCAGGGAAGGTAAGAAATTTATCATCAACCTCATACGCAATATCTGCACCATCACATCTCACAGACAGTAATTTCAAATGTTCGCCATTCAGAATAATAGGATTTCTATCGTTGTGAGCCCTGCGATATTGAGCTACGGCGCGAACAATTGTTTTTTCATCAAAAAGCTGGAATACCAAATTGATATAATCAATATGATAGGATGGTTTTTGATAATCTTTCAGGTGAATCGTTTTGGGTGTTTCTATTTTCATCCCCGTATCCTAGCAAAGATATGGGGATAAATGAAGCGGAATAGAAAAATTTCATCTTTTTAGTGTTTGTAGTTTTGTAGGACGCTTGTTGTCATTCAGATTTTCAAAATTATCAGCAATAAATTGATCAAGCCAGCGGACGCCGTGACCATTGGCAATACCATTCGCGGGGATTGCTGTGCCGGCGATGTCAAGATGCGCCCAGTTTGTCGATGCCTTAATATGCTGATGCAGGAGTTCGGCTGCGGTACTCGCACCTGCTAACCCTCCCAAGTGTCCGCCTGTATTACGGAGGTCAGAGATTGTTCCGTTGACGGCCTTATTAAAATCGTTGTGGAGTGGTAATCGCCAGCCGGGCTGATCGCTTTTTTGCCCTGCTTTATCAAGTTTTTTCCATAGCGCGTTCTGTGGTGTAAAAACACCTGAATATGTATGGCCAAGAGCGCCCATAACCGCTCCTGTTAAAGTTGCCAGATCAACCACTGTTTTTGGTTTATATAGATCCTGTATATAATCAAGAGCATCGGAAAGAACAAGACGACCCTCGGCATCGGTATTATCTATTTGTATTGATTTTCCAGCACGGTCAAAAATAATATCGCCGGGACGCGTCGCTTTGCCACCGGGCATATTTTCTGCAAAGGCACAAATGGCTACAACTTTGGTATATGCCCGACGTTTTGCCAGCGCATACATGGCACCAGTGACAGCGGATGCTCCGTTCATATCCATCTTCATGTTACCCATATTCGCCGAGGGTTTCAGGGAAATTCCGCCAGTATCAAAGGTAATACCTTTGCCCACAAGCGCCAGCGGCCAATTGCCTGTCTTTCCGTTTGTGCCGTCATATTCGATCACAACCATGCAAGGCGGCCTTTCGCTGCCTTTTCCGACAGCAATGGCGGCACCCATGTTTTCTTTTTCCATTGCGGCCATATCAAGCACTTTGACGGTTACACCGGGGAAATTTTTAAATTTTTTCTGAATAAGTTCAGCGGCACTTTCCGGATAAATCACATTTCCCGGTTCATTGCCCATATCAGCAGCCAGAAATTCGCCTTGTGTCACAGCGTCAAAGAGACTGTAATCCAGTTTTGTTTTTGCAACCTCATTGGTCAGAAAATTCAGATTCAGCGATTTATTGTCTGTCTTCCGTTGATCCGTAATATATTTATCAAAGCGATAGGATGCGACATTGACGGCATCGGCCAGAGCGGCGGTTGCTTTTGAATGGGGCAGGATGCCTTTTTGTTTTGGCTTGGGAACGATAATATCCGCATTGGTATAACCTGTATTTTTCAAGGCTTCATGCAAGGGTTTACCACAGGGCTTTATGGCATTTGTTGTGAGGGGTCTATTACCAAGACCGAGAAGGATGATTTTTTTATGGGGTGAATTTACAGGAGCTGCAAAAGTCAGTGTTTGTCCGGCGACTCCTTTGAAGTTTGCATCGCAAGAAATATTATGGACGATATCATCAATATATGTTTGTGGATCACTCTCGGCAGCCCCTTCATCTTGCATTGTCTTTCCGGTGAGGCTGTAATTTATAGCTGCTTTGAGGTCACGTCTTTCTGCAGCGTTTAATAAAACATCTCCTTTTTCAGCTTTAAAAACGCCCAATACGAGAACATCAGAATGATTGTCTTTTGTGTGATCTGAAAATTGTATTTTCATCGCTACTTCTCCCATAAGTGTGTTTTGATAACTATGGGTAGCAGTCCTCACAAATGTATGTCAAATAAATTCGTAAAATCATAAACTGGATTTTGCCGCCTTAATCGCTTCGGCAAGAGCAAATAATATTTTCTCTGTACCATCGCCGGAAACGGCGGACAGGCGGAATACTTTCTTTCCGAGGGTCTTCTCGAAGTTTTGTGCCTGATCTTCGGCAAGTTCTGCACCGAGGGCATCACATTTATTCATGGCGATAATCTCCTGCTTTTCTGCGAGGCCATGACCGTAGGATTTCAGCTCTTCGCGGATAGTATGATAGGAAAGGGCAGGGTCGTCTACTGTACCATCAATGATATGGAGCAAAACAGATGTGCGCTCGACATGCCCTAAAAAGCGGTCTCCCAGTCCTTTACCCTCATGGGCGCCTTCAATGAGGCCGGGGATATCGGCTACAACAAAATCATAATCTCCGGCTTTGACAATCCCCAGATTCGGGTGCAGCGTTGTAAAAGGATAATCGGCAATCTTTGGTTTAGCACGAGAAACCGCTGCCAGAAAAGTTGATTTTCCGGCGTTAGGCAAACCCACCAACCCGACATCGGCAATGAGTTTTAGCTGCAGCCAGACCGCACGTTCCTGTCCAGGCCAGCCGGGAAGCGTTTTACGCGGCGCCTGATTGGTGGATGTTTTATAATGGGCATTGCCAAAGCCACCATCGCCGCCCTTGAGAAAAACAAGTTTCTGTCCGACTGTAATCATGTCTTCAAGAACAGTTTCCTTATCTTCATCAATAATCTGGGTTCCAACAGGGATCTTAACAATACAGTCTTTGCCCTTGGCACCGCTACGATCCGAGCCCATCCCGTTCTGACCATTCTGCGCCTTGAAATGCTGCTGGTAACGGAAATCAATCAGGGTATTCAGCGTATCAACAACTTCAAAAATGACATTGCCGCCGCGTCCGCCATCACCGCCATTAGGGCCGCCAAATTCAATATATTTCTCACGCCGGAAACTGACGCATCCAGGCCCCCCATCACCGCTTTTAAGATATATCTTCGCCTGATCCAGAAATTTCATTTTCTAATTCTTTACCCATAAATAAAGGGGAAAGCAGGACTTTCCCCTTTTAAAAATAGTTCTGTGTGTTCTTTATTCGGCAGCTTTTGCCATGCCATCATTGGCGGGAACAATATTGACCATCTGGCGGCCATTCCGCGCATATGAGAAACGAACCTCCCCATCAACCAGTGCAAAAATGGTATGGTCTTTGCCAAGTCCGACATTAACGCCAGGATTAAATTTTGTGCCGCGCTGACGGATAATAATATTACCGGCTGTTGCAAACTGCCCGCCAAAAATTTTTACACCTAAACGACGGCCTGCCGAGTCACGTCCGTTACGGGAACTACCACCTGCTTTTTTATGTGCCATCTAGAATACTCCTTCCAAGCCCTTGTTATTTATTATTATATTCGTATGGTCTTGTTATGCCGCTTTTACATCCATAATCTGCAAGACCGTCAAAGGCTGCTTATGACCTTTTTTCCGACGATAATTCTGACGGCGCTTTTTCTTGAAAATCACCACTTTTTCAGCTCTTTTATGCTCAAGAATCCTGGCTGTCACCGTCGCTTTTGCGCCACCTTCGGCATAAAGGACGTCAATATCCACTGAATCGCCTTCATTGGCTTCCAGTTTCTCGACTTTAATTTTGTCATCTTTGGCGACTTTATATTGTTTTCCGCCTGTACGAATTACTGCAAACATCATTTATACCATTCGTTTTTTGATTTTAAGAACCTGATATATACACACAACACCCAAATCTTGTCAAGAAAATCATTAATGAGGTTTTAAAGGATTTGCGGATATACCGGCTTTCATATCTTCTGTATTGTTATAATAATCAACTTCAATGACTTCTGCTCTGTATTTTGCAGCTTCTTTTAAAGTTTTAATGTCACTTTTTGTTAGAACATTCCTGTTTTCTACTTCTTTAATAAATTCATCAGTAGGCAAAGCCATAAGATTTTTGAAAGCCTCACGATCATTTACTTCTTTTTCTAAAGCCTTTAAGACAGGGATTTCATTTTTGGTAATAAAATCAAAAGCATCACCAATATGCCGAACGGCATTGGCCGGATCATCGGGAATAAGCATGTTGTCCTTAAGCCAGTCGCGTACAGCACCGGGTTCAGTTATAGTGGCCGCCACTTGCTCTTGAAGTTTATCAGAAGGTTTTTTGTATTTTCGTCCTTCCGGAAAAATAGTTTTTTCAAGCTCTCGTTGAAGTATGTCTTTTTTTAGACCCTCTTTCATCGGGAAATTATCAATTAAGTCCTCTAGCGCTTCTTCCGCTTCATGTAGCTTCTTCTCGACAACCCAGCGCGCAAGCGGCAAAAACTCTTTCTGACTTTTTTGTACCTTGTGGAAATACCAGAGTGCCGATTGTGCCATTTCCAGATTGCCGTAAACATCACCCAGCCGTTCCGAGGCATTCTGTTCAACCTGCAATTTGGCTTGCAATATTCCAGAAGTAACATTGGCGGCATAGTTAAAAGCAGCACTCATACGGTTCATTTTCCGGTATAAGTCAGCAGTATCTTCTGTTGCAAATTCAGGTACGTTTCCGCCTTGTCCTTTTTTACCCATTTTCCGGGCAACGTCTCTATTATCCAGCACGTCCTGAATATGATTGGTCAGCACATTTTTATATTCCCTGGTATCTCCTGCTGCCGCAGCTGTCAGTTCATCAGGAATATAATTATGTGCCTTGTTCAAGCCTTGTGCAAAAATCATCAGGGCTTTTGTCATGATATTATCGCCCTCGACAGTACGCGCAATATACTGTGCCGATGATAATTGCCCCATAAGGTTACGAGAACCCTGTTGAATGGCTTTTCCCCCCTCGACACGCATTCCGGCGTCAATAATTTCTGCCATCGCTTCAGTTGTGTGCGCTTTAACAATTGCCGAGCCAAGAGAGGGGTTTTCCCCGTTATCAATACGACATGCCATAACGGTGCTGGCGGCCTTAAGCATATAGGTATTTCCGGCAATCGTTGCCAGTCTGGACTGAATGGCTTTCATATCGCTTAAGGAATAGCCAAACTGTTTTCTGATTTTGGTATAGGCTCCAACCGCATAGGCTGTTCTTATGCCTGCCGCTGTTGCTGTGGCGGGCAGGGAGATGCCACGCCCTTTGCCCAAACATTTCATAAGCATTAATGCGCCTTCTCCGGCCATTTTCGAACCACCGATAATATCATCAGCAGAAACAACCATGTCCTCCATAAACAAGGGGCCATTCTGAAAAGCAACATTCATAGGATTGTGACGTTTTCCAACATCAAAACCTTCTGTTCCACGCTTGACCAGTACACAGGTAATGCCGGGGTTTGTCCCTTTGCCAAGGATATTACCCGGATCTTCCAGATCGAGTGATAAACCACCTAATGTGCCACGATCACCGGCCAGTGTAATATAGCGTTTCTCGCCATTAATTTTAATTTTGGCTTCGCCTGTTTCCTTATCACGGAACACAATGCCCTTCGTTTTACCGTTAAAGGCATCTGACCCTGCGGTTGGCTCCGTCAGGCCAAAGAAAGGTGTCTCCTCTCCTATGGCAAGACGCGGCAGATAATAATCTTTCTGCTCTTGCGTACCATATTCATCAAGTAATTTACCGGGGCCGAGCGAGTTGGGAACCATGACAGTTAAGGCAGCAGGAATGCTGTGAGTTGCCAGTTTTGAAACAAGTACGGAGTGTTCATAAGCACTTAACCCAAGACCACCATATTCTTCCGGAATTTCAACTGAAAATAACAGGTTATCCTTTGCAAACTGCCATGCTTCTTCCGAGATATCCTGCTCGTTACTGTGACGGATTTTCCAGTCATCCGTAAGAGCAGAAAATTTCTGTAATATATCCCCCAACACTTTTTCAGCTTTTTCCGAAATTCGGGGCAGAGGAAGATCCCCCATCATATCGCAGTCAGGATTTCCCGAGAATAGTTGATCTTCAAATTCGCTTGTCCCGATCCCCAGTGCAATTGTCTGGGTCGCTGAAACTTTTTCAGCGGCTCTCGCTGTTTGCTTCATAAGATCATCGCCTTTAAAAAAGACAGCGCTTTTGGCAACAAGCCTATTGAAGATACTGGATTTCTGTTTCATGACAAACTCCCCAAGTTGTGATTATGTATTTTTTAATTTCAATCGTTAGCATAATTATTTTCAATATGCTGTCAATAAGTTTTATTGAAAACTCATTTTTAGGATGAAACACTTATCCATAGTAAATAAACAGATTTTTTTATCCGGGTTCGAAAAGCGTAAGAAATTTCTGTAAGTCAGGAATATTAATTCGTTTATATTTGCGCTCAATGAGGCATTTTTGCTCCAGCTCGGACAATGCTTTATTCGTAGCTTCCCGTGATAGGCCTGCCATCCTTCCCAGATTTTCTTGAGAAATATTAAGGCTAAAAGAATTGGAGTCCTTTGTATCAGGTGATGTTTCGTAAAGATTTCTAATTTTACTGGCTATTCTAATGCCCGCATCAAGAAAGACCGCCTCTTCAAGATTATTTACGACACCCCGGAATAAGAAACAGATATAGGCTGTCAGTGCCATCCATTCTTTAACGCCAAATAAAGGGGTGATTTTATCAAAGTCCTGACTTTCCAGACGGTAGAGCGATACTTTTGATTTTGTTGAGACAGTGGCTGTCCGCGTCCCTTTATCCAGAAGCCCGACCTCTCCAAAAACATCTCCTCGTGATAGAAGACCCAGAAGAATTACTTTACCTTCACTTGAGGAAATAGAAACCTCGACTTCGCCCTCGCGAATAATATACAGACAGTCGGAGCTGTCCTCTTTCAAACAAATCAGATTTCCTGATTCAAAAGAACAGGGCGTGAGCAGGGAGCATACAGCCTCGATAATATCGTCGTCAAAATTCCTGAACAGACGGCTGTTCCCCAGCAATATTTTTCGTTCCTGATGATCTGTCATAATTTATTTTTTAAAGGTTATATTTGAAATCTCTTGAACACAAGAAAGAAAGCATATGTTTCTAAAATCTGAAAGGTAGATTCCATGACCAAGCGCAACACTCTTTCCGATCAAGGATATAGGCTAAACTTTACAATAGAAAGTAAGAAAATCATTCTTCAGTGTCGAGCAATTCTTTTTCAAGACCAGACGGTTCGAAAAGAAAATCAAAAACTTTATGGCTGCACTCACCCTTAGGGTTTTTCTCTTTGAATTTTTTCAACAGCTCTTCAGCTTTTTGAGGGTCTTTTTCGGTGCCAATCCCATTTCTATAATATAGGTTTAATTGACAGGCACTGGCTGCATTTTCTGGATTTTTCTCATAGGCTTCATTCCAAAGAGAAAAAGCTTTTTGCTCATCTTTTTCAACGCCATACCCTCCACGCCTGTATATGGGCGCTTTAAAGGAAGTTATCTCATTTTTATTGGGATACTTAGACGCAAATTCATCGATAAGTTCTATGGCTTTGGTGTAATTTTTTTCACCATCAAGCCCGCGCAAATGAAACATTACCATATTTAATAAAACCAGTTCATTACCGCGCTCGAGTGCTGTATCACAGAATGGAAATGACATATTGATACTATCAAGAATGGTTCGCCATTGATTGGTAGAGGTTAGATAAAGAGGTGGTCCCAGAAAATCGGACATGTTGCTAAGGTGGAATTCTGACATTAAAACGAAAGGGATCTACCGATATGACAA
>PFTR01000165.1:0-546 GCA_002789675.1 Alphaproteobacteria bacterium CG_4_9_14_3_um_filter_47_13
GTAATCATCCGGGGTTTGTATTTTTATTCTGGCAAGGGTTTGATGATCTTCAGGAGATAGAAAGTTAGAAAAATTATGTTCAAAAAGGTTATGAGCCGATTCTATGGCAATCACCGGTTTGGGCAGAGCGGCTTTGGTCAGGGCATCAGATAAAGAAACACCCAGCCGTACGTGGGCGGGTCTATCATGAAATTCTCCAACAAGGAGGATGATATTCTTGTCGGCAGCCAGGGCCTCTTTGACAGTTGTGACCAGATGGGTCAGGACCGGAGAAAAATCATCGGGGTCGGCGGCCAGATCAATCACCGTGGCGCATTGTGTGGCCGGGATGTTGGCTGTGTGGTTTTCTACGGTGCTGGAAACCGTTGTATCAGAGAGCGGCGTGCAATAGTCGTCATCAAGGCCAGAGTTGGCAAAAGACAGTGAGGCTGTCAGAAAGAGCGCTGTAACATATCCGGCTGTTTTTAGTAAATTATGTTTACTCATGGCACCATTCCTTTTCAAAATAAGAGGAAATGTAACACACTCTTTATTGTTATGTCAATA
>PFTR01000165.1:570-7410 GCA_002789675.1 Alphaproteobacteria bacterium CG_4_9_14_3_um_filter_47_13
AGCCCAGATGCAGCGCCTGTGACTCATCGTTGACCTCATTCAGGCGCGTGGTGGGTGTCTGGCCGTTGGTTAGAAATACTTTATCAAGGCCATCTTCGGCTGTGCGTTTCTGGTAGGAGGCATCAAGGGTCACGGCATAGCGAGAATCAAGGGCGTAGGCATATGCGGCATTGAGAAGATAGCCTGTGCCGTCCGCTTCGTGAGTGTAACTGGGATCTTGCTGGAAATTGTCACGCAAATTCCAGACGGCTTCGGCAGAATAGTCAAGATCATGATATTGGCCACGGAGATTAAACTGGTTTTTTTCACCTTTGATTTCGGCTTCCAGTCCGATAAAAGGCTCCTGCCATTGCGCTGTATATTCTGAATCAAGGCCGTCAAACGGTCCCAGAGGATTTGTAAAACCAAAGTCCGAGATCGTCTGGTTTGCATTGGTCATTTTATAGGTTTGCTGATCCCAGCCATAACCGATTAAAGGGGTAATGTTGATTGCGGTTGTTGACGGACTTTTTCTTTGAGATATTCTGCGGGGCGTTCTATCGTAGGAGGTTAAAATCCGTCCCGAGGGCAGCGCCCTGACGTAACTTTTTTGCGGTAATGGTCTGGTGTATGTGGGTGAGGTAGGGTCTTGCAGATGGAACTGATACCCTATTGAGACAGAAGCGCCAAGAGCATAACCATCGCTGGCATCATTATTGGAGCGTGAAAACTCAAGGGTACGATTATTTCCCAGCCAGTCAGAATCCTGATTGTCACCGCTTATTGTCAGACCGCCGATGAGTTCGGCTTCCATCTGGATTCCGCCTTTGATAAAATAGATATCGGCAGGCTCGATATGTCTGATCTTTGGTTTGAATTCGAGAATCGAGATATCCGTCCATGTCAGTTCGGACAGAACATTGGGCGTTGCTGTACCGCTATCATCAGCCGCAATGTTCCAGTCAAAATTATTACGGCGAATTCCGGCATTGACCGTTAAGGTCGTTGTTCCTCTGGTTAGAAAGGGTTTGAAATTTCTTTTGGTATGCTGCTGGGCTGCTGCATGCTCCGTCATGCCTAACAGGGTAAGGCTTGTTATGAGAAGAAAACAGGAAACACGCATTGAGCTAAAACCTTTGTAAGTATAATCCTAAATTATTCATTCAAATTGTCAAAATCACCTTCAGGTTTACTCATAAACGGCTCGCGCTTGCGAGTTTTTGTCCGGTATTGTTCGCCAGTAACGGCTTCAATGTAATCTGCACGACTTTCTTCTGCCACATCATAAGGAACATATTCAATGCGTTCCCAGCCTTTGGCCATCATGCAGGTTTCAAAATCATGATAGTCAAGATTCTCGGCACGGAGGTAGCCATCACGTTCCGGTGTATCCCACTGTGCCATTGATCCTTCGGGGGAATGGGGATCGGGGATATTTCCGTTTGAATCCATGTCTCCTGGGGTGGCGCGGCGGATAGCGCCCAGACGCTCCAGCTCCCGCAATTCTGTGACGCAGCGGGAGATATCACGGTGAAGCATTTGCTGGGCTTTGGGACCGCGCTGGTATATGGCAGAGCTTGTTTCCGTTCTCTGCCAGAAATGGGCATCTGTCATTAGATCCATTTTATTGACAGGACGCGACTCACAGGCGGTCAGGCTTAGTAAAAGTGCGCCGATTAAAAGCAGGGAAGAGCAGGATTTCAACATAATTTGTCCGCATGATGTTATCATTATAGAATAGTCTAGAGAATACCAAGAGAAACGGTTTGGCTCAATGGTCATTTATATTTATCCCGTCCTTTCTTCATGGTGCAGGATTTGTCCACCATGTTTCAATAGCCGCGCCGTAAAGAGGCATAATGTCAGGGTGGCGGATTGACGCATGGCTGGCAATATAATCTTTTCCTGCGTAATAAAGCGGAATGGTGTAATAATTCCAGGTCATGACACGGTCAAGAGCGCGTGTATGGGCGATGAGATCATCATAGGTTCCGGCATTTGCAATGCCCTGCGCCAGAGAATCAATGGCAGGCTCGCACATGCCCGGATAGTTCCAGCGTGAGGGAAGTTTTGCCGCTTCACAGCTCCAGTACAGCATTTGCTCGCTTCCCGGTGACAGGCTGTTCATCCAGTGATAGAGCATCATATCAAAATCATAATCCTTGATTCGTCCCCGAAATGCGGCTGTATCCAGCGGTCGGGCGCTGGCCTTGATTCCAAGACGCTCGAGACTGCGTATAAATGACAGGGCGACTTTTTCATCTTCAGGGGAATCCAGAAGAATTTCAAACTGGAATAAAGCGCCTGTTTTCAGGTTGACACGTTTACCATCCTGAATAACCCATCCTGCTTTTTTAAGAAGCGCATCGGCTTTGCGCAGACTGGCGCGGCGGTCTTTTTCATCTGTTCCGGGTACGGGATGCCAGGCCGTTCCAAAAACCTCGGCAGGAAGAGTGTCTTTAAATGGCGCGAGAAGCTTTTGTTCCTCTTCCGAGGGTGTTCCTTGCGCGGCAAGAATCGCATTCGGGAAAAAGCTGGTGATGCGCTGATATTGTCCGTGAAACAGGTTCTTGTTGATCCAGTCAAAATCCAGCACCAGATTAAGTGCTTCGCGTACCAGACGATCATCAAACGGGGCGCGGCGGGTGTTGAAGATCAGTGCGCGCACCCGTTCCGGTCTGCCATGAGACAGGGCTTCGGCTTTCACCTCTCCTTTTTGCAGAGCCGGAAAATTATAGGCTGTGGCCCATTTTCCGGCATTCATCTCGCGCCGGAGATCAAGATCGCCGGATTTGAAAGATTCAAAAGCCACGGTATCATCACGGTAATAATCATAGATAATCCGGTCAAAATTAAAGTGTCCCTTATTGACGGGTAAATCCTTTGCCCAGTAATCGGGGACGCGCTCATACACAATGCGCCGCCCCGGATCAACTTCCGTAATGCGGTAGGGACCATTTAAAAGGGGAGGATCAAGAGTCGTTGAATCAAAGGGTTTCCCTTTCCACCATGATTTTGCCAGAACAGGCATCATGGCAAGAATCATAACGGTTTCGCGGTCATAGCCTTCGCCAAAATGAAACCGGATGGTCAGGGGATCAATAATTTTGACATCATCAACGAGCCTGTATATGCGCCGCATATTCGGACGCCCCTGATCCCGCAATGTTTCATAGGAAAAGCGGACATCTTCGGCGGTGATCGGGCTGCCGTCATGGAATATTGCTCTTTTATCGAGAAAAAATGTGATGGAAGAGCGATCTTCCGGCACATCAATTTTTTCGGCAATGAGAGGGTAGAGTGAAAAAGGTTCGTCCCAGACACGCTGCATCAGGCGGTCATAGACAAGGTTCAGGCCTTCGGCAGCCTTTCCCTTGATGGCAAAGGGGTTGAGATTGTCGAACGTTCCGATTCCGGCCTGTTTGAGCGTACCACCTTTGGGAGCCTGCGGATTTGCATAGTCAAGATGGAGGTCACCGGCTGTGTAGTGTGGCTGCCCATGCATGGCAAGGCCGTAAAGGGTTTCAGCATCAGAAGAACCGGATATCAGGAAGGGCAAAAAAAGAGCCGTTATAAAAACGGGAATGAGACTTCGTGTCTTCGCGGTTTGATAAAAATGTTTTATAATCCTGCCCATGAATAACTTTGTAGCAGAGCCATCCTTGCGTTCCAATGATAAATTGGTCAACCGTATCACGGTTGTCAAAGGGGATATCACAAAACAGGATGATGTTGATGCCATTGTGTCTTCTCTGACGGTGACGATGGATCCCGGCGGCTCGCTGAACCGGAGTATATTTAAAGCCGCCGGAAAAGCGTTCGATGAATTTATTCTTGATAATATATATAAGCCGCGTCCCGGGGATTGCTATGCGGTTCCGGGTTTTAACCTGTCCGTTGCAAATGTATTATTTGTGATAACGCCGGACTGGCAGGATGGTATAGACCGTGAGGATGTCTATTTATTGCGCTGTTACCGTCAGGCACTCAAAACAGCCCATAATATGGGACTCAGGAAAATCGCCTTTCCGGCACTGGGCACAGGTCATCATGGCTATCCTGTGGAGCGTGCCGCACGGCTCGCCCTACGCGGGATCAGGGAGCGTATGAGCAGGGATCTGGAGGAAGTCCGTGTTGTCTGTGACGGGGAGAAAGTATTTCAGGCGTTTCTCGGGCGTTTAAAGAAATGTGAATGATTTTCTAATCAGAAAATTACAGCATTCCCTGATAGTGACGCTGGGTCATTTCATCAATTTCTTCTTCGGAGAAATCAAAAACATGGCCGAGTTCTTCAATCATGACCTGCCGGATCAGATCATTGAGATCATCGCCGGTTTCGCACCATAAATCCAGCAGGGGACGACGGAAAATAATCAGGATATCGTCATCATTGGCAATTTTCTTCTGAACGCCAGGGGCAATCTGGTTCCCGCTGCGATAGAGGGCGACAAGCTCATAAGGGTCTTCCAGTTCAAGATCGCTTTCCAGTGACTCATCGGCCAGTTCCTCGATATGGATGGCAAGAGAGTCACAGAATTCCATCAGCTCTTCCGGCATATTTTCCAGCGAAGCCTCGGCGATAGCGGTTAGCTCGTCTAACCCGGGCGGCAGTGTAAAATTCATAATGATCTTTTGCTGGCTCATGTGTTAATTGTAAACATGCACGATCTATAAAAACAATGATAAAACGATTCACTTATGAATCTACGCTCAAAAGGAGAGAACGGCAATGGCTGAAAACGAGATCAAAAAATTAGAAGATACCGAGATTGAAACCGGTCTGAAAGAACTGGCAGGCTGGGCGCGAGCCGATGGAAAAGAAGCCATTTGCAAGAATTTCAAATTCAGGAATTTCAGTCAGGCCTGGGCGTTTATGAGCCGCGTGGCTCTGTTGGCCGAAAAAATGAATCACCATCCGGAATGGTTTAATGTCTATAACCGTGTTGAAGTTACCCTGAACACCCATGATGTCGGCGGGGTTTCCGTGCTTGATTTCAAGATGGCGAAGCAGATGGACAGGTTTGTGGCCTAGTTTTTTCCCAGATATCTTTGGTCATACTTTTGATCGTCTCCCAACTATGTCTGGCAAGTTCCTCGTAAGTAGGGCCGATAATACATTCTTTTTCATTGAGAAATATATATGGTGTGGTTCTATTCTCCAAATGCTGCATGATTGTTTTTCGATGAAGCTGTAACAAATCCTGCTTTGATAGTTCTGATTCTGAAGGAATCTGGATTAGAAGAGGAAGACTTCCTGCTTTTGTAGAAGCCTTGGAGGTTTTATTTTTATAAAGAATATCATGTGTATGTTTTACGGCAATAGCACCAAGATCTTTTGTATGATCACTCATACGTTTGTCGCAGGTTATAATGGATGATAATTTATGCCGTATCGCCCATTGCCAGACATCCTGATCATTACAAGTGCTTAATCCTTCATATTTAGTATGGGTGGCACGTCCGAATTCATGCCACAGGCCTGTTGAGAGAGTTGTTGATAAATTCGCGTCAATAAGAAAATAATGAGGTGTTTTGCTCTTTCCGGCAATGTGATCGGCATAAAGATTAGGAAAGCGGGCGATTAGTAATTCTCGTGCAGCAGCAATGGTATTATGACTTATATGTTTGTATTCTCTGATTACTTTTTCATCATTTCCATTTTTTGCAGCAAGGGCATTAAAAACATCACGTAATGTAATAGTGATCGCTTCATTATTTTCATCTTTAGGTAACACGGTTTTTAAGATCCGTTTGCCTAAAGCACCTAAAAGGTCTTTTTTATCGGTGTTTTGTCCCAGCTCATTTTTCATTTGGTCTTTATATATGATAAATCACTAAAGTGCAATATTTTACAGAATTTTTTTTATGCTGTTATTTTCCGCTGCGCTTCCATCCCCATGGCAATGAGGTAGGGACTGTCTTTCTGGCGGTGGATAAAGTCTTCTTTGCTATGCCATCCCTGCCAGCCAATGCCAATTAAACTCTGCGCCACAGCGCCGCCGAGGGTGGCGCCGGGGCCAAGGATTATCATGCAATCCGGTGCAAATTCTTTGGCGCCAACCTGAATGGCTTTGGTAAAGTCATAGGTGTCATAGACCTGGTGACCGAGTGTGTAATCGCGCAAATGGCTGATATCCGTGGAAAAAGGCGACCAGACATGACCGCGTCCGTCAATCAGGGGCAGGGACGGTTTCTGGAACAGATCCTTTCCCAGACGATCAAAGGCTTTGGCGGAAACGGGTTTTTGCAATGGCGTATGGAACGCCGCATGATTTTGCAGCCGCATCGGGAAACGTCCTTCGGGGGGAAGTTTTTGTTCCAGTGCGGTGAGTGCTTCATTGCTGCCACCGAATACGAGCATCCCGCCCAGTTCAATTGAAACATACAGATCATCAATCTCGCGGATCAGTCCCAGCAGAAAGTCACGGCGGCCTTTGACGGGCTGCCAGTTATCATCGACAAGGCTGTAGATAAGCTGCCCCCCGATCAGGCTGTCCTGCATCATTGTTCCCATGGTGTTAATAATATGCAGGGCGTTCATATCCGTTGCCGCGCCACCGCAGGCAAGGGCAATGTACCAACCCATCGAATTGCCGGTCACGGCGACAATATCAAATTTATCACGGTTGATCGCCTTGAAATCGGCATAGGCACAGGCATAAATCAGCGGCGAGGCATTATCTCCCCGGCTATGCATGGCAAGGCTGAACTTTTCAGCGCCGTCCAGAGCGCTCACGGTCATCTGGTTCTGTCTGGCGCGATAGGCATCGACGGAGGCGATAAAAGCGGCTTTATCGCTGTGATAACGGGAGAGATAGCCGAGTTCGTCTTTATTATATGTCCCGCGTCCGGGACAGATGA
>PFTR01000116.1 GCA_002789675.1 Alphaproteobacteria bacterium CG_4_9_14_3_um_filter_47_13
CATCTCCTTCCTGCAACTGTCCAACAGCCCATTGAATGGCTTCGCGCCGTCCGGCAATCTCTATGGCCGCACTTCCGGCACCCTCCATCATGGCCGCACGAATTTTCTCAGGGGCTTCGCTACGCGAATTATCATCCGTAATTACGGCAAGATCAGAAAGATCAGCGGCAATTTTTCCCATGACAGGCCGCTTGTGCGGATCACGATCACCCCCGCACCCAATCAGACATATCAACCGTCCTTGTGTATGAGGCCGTAACGCCTGCAGAATATTTTCAAGCGCATCCGGCGTATGGGCATAGTCGATATAAACAGCACCCGTATGACCCCCTGAAATTTTTTCCAGCCGTCCCGGAGCGCCTGTCAGTTTCTCAAGATATTTGACGGCTTCTTTTAAAGAGGCTTTACCATCCGAGATAACAAGACCCAAAGCGCAAAGCGCGTTCATGACCTGAAACGCGCCGACCAGCGGAATATTCAAATTATAGAGCTGCCCCCCGACTTCAATTTCAATCTGCTGTCCCTGCGGGGTGGGCTGCAATGATTTCAAAACAATATCACGCCCCTTCCAGCCATAGGAAAGAACCCGGCATTTTCTTTTTAAAACGGCTTCAGACAACATATCAAATTCAGCGCTATCTGCATTCAGAACAGCCGTGCCGTTATCCTGCAAAACAGCTTCAAACAGATGTTTCTTTGCATTCAGATAGGATGTCATATCCTTGTGATAGTCCAGATGATCATGTGATAAATTTGTAAACCCTGCGGCGCAGACACGAACACCATCCAGACGGTTCTGGTGCAGTCCGTGACTGGAAGCTTCCATTGCCAGATGCGTAATTCCCGAAGCGGCAAGGTCAGACAGTACGGCATGGAGCGAGACCGGATCAGGCGTTGTCAGGGAGCCGGAACGTTCCATCTTTGAACTCCGCACGCCGAGCGTTCCGAGACTTGCCGCTTTATAACCCATTGCATTCCAGAGTTGCTGCGTGAAATAAACGGTCGAGGTTTTACCATTTGTCCCTGTCACCGCCACAATTTTTTCCGGCTGCAACCCGTAAAAAGAAGCAGCAATCTGTGCCAGCATCCGGCGGGGGTTATCATCCTCTATCACAGCAATAGCGGAATTTTCTATTGTAACACCGGTCGGCACAAGCACAGCCACGGCTCCTAGATAAAGAGCGTCCTCTATATAATCATAGCCATTAACCTTGTCTCCCGGCAGGGCGGCAAAAAGCCAGCCTTCCTCAACCCGCCGACTATCCTGCGTGATACCCTTGATATCCGGATCAAGCGTTCCTTTATATGTCGGGATCAATTCAGTAAGACGCATGAATAGCCTCCCCTGTATGAATGTAGCTTTTCAATTGTGCGCTCAGATCATTTTCCGGCGCGATATAATTTGGTTTCAGACCCAGAACCGATGCCATTGCCGCAATAATATTCCCGACAGCAGGAGCCGCCACCCAGCCGCCTGTCGCGTATCCAAATGTTTCCCTGATCCCTTTCGGCTCGTCAACCATCACAAATACAGCGTAGCGCGGCGCTTCCATCGGGAAAAAACCGATGAAAGAAGAAATTTTTCGTTTGCCGTCATAACCTTTGCCACTTACTTTCTGTTTTTCGGCTGTTCCTGTTTTCCCGCCGACATTATATCCTGGCACTTCAGCCTGTTTTCCAGTTCCTTCGGTCACAACCAGCCGCATCATCTGGCGCATTCTATGCGCGGTTTGCGCGGACACAATTCGTAGATCCCGCTTATTATCTTCGTTATCCACTTTACTTTTATCCATGATCAGGGTCGGCTGCACCAGCATCCCCCCGTTGACAATACCGGAAGCCGCCACCACCATCTGGAGCGGCGTCACAGCAATCCCATGACCGTAGGAAGCCGTCAGTGTATTGATATCCCGCCAGACCGGCGGCAAAATCGGCTTGCCGACTTCACTGATTTCCAGCGTCATCATATCCATCAGACCAAGATCGGCGTAAAATGCTTTCAGTTTTTCCGTACCCACCATGTCCCCCATCAAGGCCGCCCCGATATTGGAGGACAACATAAAAATCTCGGGCATGGTCAGTGAATGTTTTTCAGGGTGGTAATCAGAAATAGTAAAACGTCCGCGCTTGATCGGGGTTGTCGTATCAAATTTATATCCCAGTGGCACCTGGTGTGTTTCCAGCAAGGCCGCCGTTGAAAAAATCTTGAACGTCGAGCCAAGTTCAAAAACGCCAAGCGTCAAATTGTTAAAAATTTCATTCTGTTTTGCCACCCCAATCTCATGCGGGTCAAAATCCGGCAGAGAAACAGCCGCAAGAATTTCGCCACTGCCAATATCCATGATCGCGCCAACACCACCAAGACCAGAGAATTTTTTAACAGCATGTTCCAGTTCACGATGGAGAATATATTGCAAACGGATATCCAGTGTCAGCGCCAGAGGATTCCCCCCCTTTGCCAGCAGACTATCAAAACTGCGCTCTATGCCCGCAAGACCCTTGCCATCAACATCGGTATAGCCAACCATATGAACTGCCATGTGGCCTTGTGGATAGATCCTGCTGCGCTCGGTTTTAAAGTTCAGTCCGGGCTGCCCCAGCGCCAGAACTTTATATTGCTCCTCCGGCGTCAGATTGCGCTTCAGCCAGATGAAATGGCTTTTTTTCTGTAATTTTTGTAGAACATCGCCATAAACCAGATCAGGAAAAAGAGCGGAAAGCTGTTCCGCAGTTTCCACAGGCGCAAGAACTCTGGCAGGATCGGCATATAAAGAGGCCGTCTCCAGAGACGTCGCAAGGATAACCCCGTTCCGGTCCACAATATCAGCACGAAAAGAAGTCTCGGGAAATATTGTAGCATACGTCCCGCCATCCACGTCCGGTGCAGAGCGGCGCTGGATGACGCTCAAATCAAAAACCCGAACCCCGACCAGCAGATAAGCCAGAATAAAGACCGCGCTTATCATAACAATTCTTTGGCGTGCCGTATCCAGTGTTGTATGGCGCGAGCCGCGAATGCGCATATAGTTTTTCACCAGAAAACGGGAACGGTTTATCATGGCACACCTCCTTTTTTATCCAGACTCTGCAAAAGCGTCTGAAAGTCCTGCTTTTTTTCACGCGAAGGCTTCATACGCGGCACAGGGATAAAAGAGGGAGACGATGATAGCGGTAATGTCACAGGCTGCGCCTCCGGAACAGAGTTCACACCGACAAGTGCCGGAGGCAAACGATCCGGAAGAGACTCTACCTCCCAATGCATACTTCGCGAAGACACGGGCGATAAATCAAGATATTCAGCGGCAAGAGATTCAAGTCGCACAGGTCTGTTCAGATAATCCCATTCCGCATGAAGAACCCGAATGGACTGCTTTTCATTTTCCACCGCTTTTTGTAAACGGCTTAATTTATCTTCTGCCTGCTGTACGGTCTGCGATGTCCAGAACAAGAGAGCCCCCGCAGCAACAGCGCCTGTTATAATGGCCAGCGTTGAAAGACTGAATATCTTCATCCGCGCCCTCCCACATTTTCTACAGAAGAATCAGTGCGCCAGGGCGGCGCTGCTGTACGGATAGCATAGCGCATGCGCGCCGAACGGGAACGGGGATTAATGGCGGCCTCTTCCCCGGAGGGGAAGAGTGCTTTTCTGGAAGGGAGCATAAAGGTTGCAGGGTTTTGGGACTCCATACGGGGAAGATAACGGGAACCGTGACTTTGCTGACCGGAACGATCTCTGAGAAACTGTTTAACCTGCGTATCCTCCAGCGAGTGAAACGCTACAACGACAAGACGCCCTTTTTCAGCCAGCAACTCTTCAGAAGCTTTCAAAGCCCTATCCAGTTCGCCCAACTCGTCATTGACATAGACGCGCAACGCCTGAAATGTCCGTGTCGCCGGATCAATTTTGTCTTTATAGGATTTCGGGACAACGGCGCGCACAATTTCGGCAAGGCGGCCTGTTGTCAGGATCGGCTCCAGCGCCCGCTCTTCTATAATCCTGTGCGCGATATGGCGCGAACGGCGCTCGTCACCGTAACGATAAATAAGATTGGCAAGCTCCTCTTCAGGCAGCGTATTCACAAAATCAGCCGCCGTTTTATTATCACTACCCTGATCCATCCGCATATCAAGCGGCGCATCATGGCGAAAGGAAAAGCCGCGTTCGGCCTGATCAAGCTGCATGGAGGAAACACCCACATCAAGAACAAAACCGTTAACAGAGTGAAATCCTGCTTCGCGCACTAATTTTAAAGCATCGCCAAAACGCCCGTGCACCAGAATCAGCCGCTTGCCATATTTTTCTTTCAGAGCCGCGCCCTTTTCAAGTGCGGTTCTGTCACGATCAATGGCAATGACCGTACAACCGGAATGTTCCAGAAATGCTGCACTATAGCCTCCCGCGCCGAATGTCCCGTCAACATAAACCTCGCCATCTTCTGGCATCAGCACCGCCAGAACATTTTCAAGCATCACGGGGATATGCGGGACATTGTTCATGATTCCGCTCCTCCTGCTTTTTCCCGGGGCAGGGTCAGACCTTTTTCCTGCACGCTTTGCCGCGCTTTATCCCTGCGGCTCTCGAACTCTTCCGGATTCCAGATCTGGAATTTACGCCCCAGCCCGACAAAGGCCGCCTGCTCCTCCAGCCCTGAAAAAGAAATCAGAGCCGACGGCAGAATAATCCGCCCGTCCCCATCAAAGGGAAGCTGCACCGCCTCGCCAAAAATAGCCGTTGCCATATCATCCTGTTCAGCCGAGAACAGATCAAAATGATCCAGTCTGCCGCTCAAATCCTCCATCGCCGATTGCCCGAACCCTTCCAGACAGACATGGTTATTGGAACGAAACAGGACAATCCCCTGAAACGCCTCGCCGGAAAGCGTTGCGCGAAAAGACGCAGGCACAGACACCCGCCCCTTACGGTCGACTTTATTTATATATGTCGATAGAAACAGCGCCATCCGGTTCACTGCCGCCTTTCTTCGATAATACCCCAACAATCCCGCTCACGGCCTTACGACAGTAAATTCCGGCACAAGATACAACTCCACGCGCCCCTTGCGGAAATACATGGATATCTATGGAATAACATGGAATTTAATGGGCAGGCAAGCCTCTACCGCCTTCCTCCCTATGTTAGCCACAGATTTTTAGAGATTTAGTTTTTGACTCGAATATAAGGAGACAATATAAATATAATGTTTTTTATTGACATAAGTTTTTATTTTGGATATTATTCATAAAGCATTAATGTGATTATATAAATTGTATAATCACATCCAAATGATCTGGCTTTCAGCTCCCGCAAAGCAATTGGAATAGCTCCTCACTCCCCCTGCGTGGTTCAATAGCCGGGAACGCCGTCGAAGGCAGGCGGCATCACGGCTTTCGTAACGTTCCTATCCGCCTTGTTCAGCCAGTCCATCAGCACGATGTCCTGACCTGAATAAATTCTATCATTTTGTGGTCTTTTTCCTATCATTTGTGACAGGATTTTATACAGTTTTTGAGAGGATAAATATTTTAAATGCAATTACCGTTATGTCGGCACCAGTGAGTCCTGAAATTGACAGCTATGATAGAGAGTACAGCACCCATGAATTCCGTATCGGGCGGGAGTATGATCTGCCTCTGGATCGGTTTGGCAGATAACCGGTCTATTTATATCCCCTGATATCCTTTGTCATTTTTTCCGTAAAAGAAGAAAGCCGTACAGGACTATCGCGGCATCAGGGCGCAGCCTTTGGAGAGAGGATAGGTTGAAGCATCCTCTCCCGCGCTGACATTAATGACATCTCCCCTGATCTCGCAGGAATCGCCCGTTACCGTAAAGGTGCGTAAAAAGGGGGCAGTTTTATCCTCAGATGTTTTGCTTTTTTCTTGAAAGGGCTCTGTATAACTGTGGGCAAGGGAAGCTGACTTGTCGTTTCGAGGCACGGGATAGGAACCATGAAGCACAAGTTTTTCACTAGACTTAGATCCTTTCAGAAGATAGATGATACTCACATGTCCAAATTTTTCCGCCAACATTAGCGCCGTACTGCCATACTTATTTTCCGCATTCACATCCGCTCCTTTTTCAAGCAGAAGATGGACTATTTCCGGGTTCCTATAGATTGCCGCCAACATTAGCGCCGTATTGCCATCCTTATCTTTCGCATTTATATCCGCTCTTTTTTCAAGCAGAAGACGGACGGTATCAACAGTCCCATCTTCCGCAGCAGATATTAGCCGCATATTGTCATATTTGTTTTTTATATTTACGTTTGCATCGGCGTCTATCTCCATATGACCGATACCTGCTGGATCCGGCAATGAATTCTCTTGATATTGATTCATTGAATTCTCGTGATTTAGCCCCGACCCGGATGACAGGACGACCAGAGCAAGGGCGGTCAGAGCAGCGGCGCCAAATAGCAGCATGTTGGAACTCATGCTGTCTATTTTGCGCGCAGCCGCAGAATTCTGCGGCATTGAGGCATCCCTTTGCATCAGATAATTATAACGTTTTTCTGCACTCCACGCCTGTTCTGAACGGGCGCCATAATGTTCCTTTGCGTCGATCCATTCGCGCAGGGCGGCGGTTGTCGGGTTTTGATCGGCATAGCGTTTTTCCTCTTTCCGCCGTGGGGGATTCCAGCGGGGCGTGTTTGTTTGTTGTGGTGTTGCAGGCGCAGAAGAAGCCGCACCGGCATTGGAGAGTTCAGAGAATAATGTTTCCAGAGGGCCCGGTTCTGGCGGCGCTTCCTGATCCGGCTTTTTGGTCATTTTCAGGATTTTCTGCTGTGCCCTGTCAAGGCCGCTATGTTCCGTAAGCGCGTTGCCGTCCGCACAAAGCACGACCATGCCGTTTTTGTCCACGG
>PFTR01000157.1:0-6596 GCA_002789675.1 Alphaproteobacteria bacterium CG_4_9_14_3_um_filter_47_13
AAGCGGCGTGGCAGGCGGCGCAAATGGGCGTATCTGTTGTCCTGCACGAGATGAGGCCGGATGTAGAGACGGCGGCGCACAAGACGGACGGGCTGGCAGAGCTGGTTTGTTCCAATTCCTTTCGCTCGGATGATGCCGAAAAGAATGCCGTCGGGCTGTTGCATGAGGAAATGCGCCGTTGCAATTCGCTGGTGATGCGGGAGGGCGGCAAGGCCGCTGTTCCGGCGGGCGGCGCGCTGGCGGTTGATCGGGACGTTTTCTCGCAAGGGGTGACAAAAGCACTGGAAGACCATCCGCTGATTACTATTGTGCGGGGCGAGGTCACAGGATTGCCGCCAGAAGACTGGGCGCATGTGATTATTGCCACAGGACCTTTGACATCTCCCTCACTGGCAGGTGCGATTCAGAAGCTGACTGGCGAGGAGGCTCTTGCGTTTTTTGATGCGATTGCACCGATCGTCTATAAAGAGAGCATTCATATGGATGTGGCGTGGTTCCAGTCGCGCTATGATAAGGAAGGGCCACACGGAACAGGCAAGGATTATATTAATTGCCCGATGGATCGGGAACAGTATGAGGCTTTTATTACGGCTTTACTGCATTCTGAAAAAACAGAATTTAAAGAGTGGGAAAAAGAGACCCCCTACTTTGAAGGCTGTATGCCGATTGAGGTTATGGCGGCACGTGGTATGGAAACGCTACGTTTCGGCCCTATGAAACCTGTCGGGCTGACCAATCCGAATTCAACGCAGAAACCTTATGCAGTGGTTCAGCTTCGTCAGGATAACACATTAGGAACATTGTATAATATCGTTGGTTTTCAGACCAAGATGAAATATGGTGTGCAGATGGATGTGCTGCGGATGATTCCCGGGCTGGAGAATGCCGAGTTTGCGCGGCTGGGGGGATTACACCGGAATACATTTCTTAATTCTCCGAAGCTTCTGGATGGTCAGTTGCGTCTGAAGGCGATGAAGCGGCTGCGTTTTGCCGGACAGATGACGGGTTGTGAAGGGTATGTTGAAAGTGCTGCCATGGGCTTGCTGGCGGCACGATTTGCAGCAGCGGAAATTCTGGGACAGACACTGGAAAGCCCGCCTTTGACAACGGCGATGGGGGCGATGCTTGGCCATATTACTGGCGGCGCTCATGCGGAAACATTCCAGCCGATGAATATTAATTTCGGGCTGTTTCCACCACTGGATGAAAAAATTTACAAAAAAGAGCGTAAACCGGCATTGAGCAGGCGCGCCTTAAAGGATCTTGATTTATGGCTTTCACACGAATGCAAAATAGCGGCGTAGCACCTGTTGTCCGAAGTTTTCCGGCGGTATCGGATCGTAGCGCAAAAATACTGGTGCTCGGGAGTATGCCGGGCAAGGCTTCGCTCTCTGCCAAACAGTATTACGCCCATCCGCGTAATTTATTCTGGCCGATTATAGGGCAGATGACGGGCGCTATTCTTGAGCTTCCCTATGAAAATAGAGTGGCTTTGTTACAAAAATCAGGGGTGGCTCTGTGGGATGTTCTGCAATCCTGTACGCGGTCGGGCAGTCTTGATAGTGATATAAAAAATGAAGTTCCCAATGATCTTACCAGCTTTTTAAAAAACCATAGTAAAATTACAACAATCTGCTTTAATGGCAATAAGGCCAGGGAATGTTTCGAACGTCACTTTCCGGATCTTATGGCCGCACGCGCTTATCGCTTTCTGGCGCTTCCCTCGACGAGTCCTGCTCACGCCTCCATGACATATGAACAGAAGCTGGAAAGCTGGAAAACGATTTTATGACGGAGGATGAAGAAACCGTCGTTCTGCTTCACGGAATTCTGAGTAGTCATTTTAATATGGCAGGTATCGCTTCTTATCTAAAAAAACATGATTATAATATCGTGAACATAGATTATCCGTCACGCCGGATGCCGATGGAGGATCTTGCCTGTTTTGTTGATGAAAAACTGAAATTGTCTTCTGATTTTAACAGAAGCAGTAAAGTCCATTTTGTTGCCCACTCCATGGGAGGATTGATTACGCGTTATTATCTGCACAAAAACCGCCCCTCTTCTTTGGGATGTGTCGTGATGCTGGGAACCCCCCATCAGGGAAGTCCGCTGGCTGATTTTTATGATGGAAACGGTTTGACAAAATATTTATACCGTAAAATCTGTGGTCCGGCCGGGGCGCAATTGCGTACAGACTTTTATCATGCCCTTCATGATAAAATCGATTATCCTCTCGGGGTGATCGCAGGAACATCCTGGATTAATCCGGTGGGGCGGATGCTTTTTGGAAAGAATCGTGACCATGACGGGACGGTTCCGGTCAGAAACGTTGAAATAGAAGGCATGAGGGATATGATTTCACTGGAAACATCGCATAGCGGTCTTCTGGTCAGTAAAAAAGTGAAGGCGCAGATTTTACATTTCCTGAAACATGAACAGTTTGATCATTCATCTTTATCCCTGTAATCTGAAGCTGATTTTTTCTTGATTAAGGATTTTATATGACCCGTTATGTGCTTGCGTTTTTTCTGATGTCTTTTTGTCTTGTGATGCCTGTGTCTGTTGTTATGGCGCAGGACAATGCCATTGGGACAATTGCCGAGATTGAAGGGACTGTCGCCATGACAGAAGAAGGCAAACCCGTTGTTGCGGAAATCGGCAAGGATATCTATCTGAATGACACGATAGAAACAGGCGCAGCATCAAAAGTGTTGATCGTTTTTATTGATGATACGGAAGTAACGCTCGGTGAAAATGCCAGTCTTGCTATCGATTCCTATGTTTTTGATGCGGATCAGCCGGAGATTAACAAAGGAAGATTTTCAATAGTGCGCGGGACTTTTTTGTTTGCCAGCGGCCTGATCAGCAAGCGTGCGCAGCCGGATGTACAGATTGAAACCGCGTATGGCGCAATCGGATTGCGGGGCACTGTTGTCTGGGGCGGAGCCATTGATGATGAATATAACGTGTTCGTACAGGAGGGAGAAATTACGTTTGCCACGGAACGCGGACGCGTAACGGTAAAACCCGGTGAAGGCACAAGGGTATCCAGCCGCCGCACTATTCCGGGTCGCTCCAGTGCCTGGAGACAGGAAAAAATAGATCATGCGGTTCGGAAGGTTGCGCTGGCAAATCCGGAACGCGCCAAAATACGTGTTGCCGAAATCCGGCAGAAGCATGCCGTCCGGCGGAATATGCATAAAGAGGAAATGGAAGGAAAGCGTCTGGAAAGGCAGGAGCTGAAACAGGAAAAACAGGATGACTATCGCCGGAACAGAATAGAAAAACAAAAGGAGGTTCGTCCGTTACGCTCAAGAGAGGATCAAGGATCCGGAGTGTGGAAAGATAAAATGGAGCCCGGGCAGAGGAAACCCGATGGTGGTGCTGACAATGCCACTGATATGGAACGGCAGGAAAAACGGCATCTGGAACGCCGGAATAAAACGAATAAAACACAGTCCGGTATACGGTGAGAGACGCGGATGAACGCTTAATGGTAAACGGGTCTATCCGGTTTACGGGGGTGTTCGAAAGGAACATGCATGGGAATATATTGTGGTTTTTTCTCCCGTTCCTGTTCTACAGGGATAATCTGCAATTCTGTCTGATGATTTCTAAGCCAGTCTATTTCAAGAGGGGTTAAAGGCTTTTTGCCTTCATCTTCCGAGCGGTCAAGCTCGGGTTTGTCCGTTATCTGGTTCCCGTTTTCATCTGTAATCCATATGCCCATTTCTGCCCCTTTTCTGTCCTGTGTTAGGGAAATTGTAACAGGATTTGGAGGTAAAAGCAAAATATTCAGAATGGAGTCTGTTAATTTCTGTTGGTGTTCAGGCGCTCTCGCGTTAGAATCTTTTTATGAACGCAGGAGATACACGAAAAATAAGACTGGTGATGCATTTGCGTGCGATGGGTATTTCCGATACCGATGTGCTGGCAGCGATGGAGCGTGTGCCGCGTGATGCCTTTGTTCCGGCGCAGATGCAGGATCAGGCTTTTGAGGATATTGCCTTGCCGATCGGGCGGGGGCAGACGATCAGCCAGCCTTTGATTGTGGCGACAATGACACAGGCGCTGGAGCTGAATGATCGCGACAAGGTGCTGGAAATCGGGACGGGGTCGGGATACCAGACGTGTGTTCTGGCACATTTATGCCGCCGTGTTTATAGTATCGAGCGTCACAAGCCGCTTTTGTTACAGGCCGAAAGAATGTTCGATCAGCTCAGGTTACGCAATATCACGGCCATTGCCGGAGACGGGATGAAAGGCTGGCCGGATCAGCAGCCTTTTGATAAAATCATCTGTACTGCCGCCGCGCAGGGAGAGCCGCCCCATGCTTTGCTGGAGCAGCTCAGGATCGGCGGCATCATGGTTATTCCCGTGGCAACCAGCGAATATCAGGTTTTACGCCGTTATAAGAAAGAGGGCGAGGATAATACGTTTGCCGTCAAGGACTTGATGCAAGTGCGCTTTGTTCCGCTTCTCCCCAATCTTGCGCCGGCCAGTGAAAATGAAGATGACAAATATAGCTATGCAACCGGTTGAGATGTCGTTTCGCCGCAGCTTTTTATTATGCCTTGTTTTGTGTCTCTGTGCGTGCGGGTCGAGTAATCCTGCGCCTGTGATAAATTACGGGCTTCAGGGTGGCGCAACCAGCGCCGGGGTGCATACGGTGGCAAATGGCGATACGCTGTGGAGTATTGCGCAGCGTTACCGTGTCGATATGAAAGATATCGTCTATGTCAACCATCTGAAGGCGCCGTATTTTCTTGAAATCGGCAATCGTCTGAACCTGCCGCCGCCGCTGACTTACAGGGTCAGGGAAGGGGACACGCTTTATGATATTTCCCGGACTTTTGATATCAGCATGACCCAGCTTGCGCAGCAGAATAATATGAAGCAGCCTTATCGTATCCGTTCCGGTGATATTCTGCGGCTTCCTTCCGTGCGTCCTGCCTATCAGGAAAACCGGAATATCCGGATTGCCCGTCCGGTTCAAAAACCCGATGGTCCTCCGGTGGCGATACGCCCTGTTGAAAAAGTAACAAAATCATTGCCGGTAAAATCAGGGGCTCCCCCCCGTTCCTCAAAAGACGGCAAATTCATCTGGCCAGTGGAGGGGGCAATTCTGTCCTCTTACGGCCCCAAGAAGGATGGCCTGCATAATGACGGTATTAATATTCGGGCGGTGCGCGGGACACCGATCCGGGCAGCAGAAAATGGCGTTGTTGTTTATGCCGATAACCGGCTCGGCGGTTTTGGTAATCTGGTGCTGGTGCGTCATGAGGATCGCTGGATGACGGCCTATGGCCATCTTGATAAGACGCTGGTACAAAGGGGACAGGAAATTAAGCGCGGACAGACAGTCGGAACGGTTGGTCAAACGGGGGCAGTGGATAGTCCGCAGCTTCATTTCGAGGTGCGGCGCGGCACAGAAGCCCTGAATCCGCAGCTTTATCTGGGCAGGCAGGGATCCTGATCCGATAAAAAGATTTGACATTTCTGCTAAAATCCTTATATTCCGGTCATTCCCGAAAAGAGAGGCTTGTGGCTTCCGTTGGTATGGGTGATTTTTGATCTGTACCAATACTTTTTGAATATCGGGACAACAGGTTCTGCCGCACTGGTGCAGAATACATAAAAAAGGAAAGAGAATGAGCGAGAAAAAACGCCCGAACGCCAAGTATAAAATTGACCGCCGCATGGGTTGTAACCTGTGGGGTCGTCCAAAATCCCCTTTTAACAAGCGCCAGACCCGTCCCGGCCAGCATGGCGAGCGCCGTGGAAAATTATCGGATTACGGCGTCCAGTTAATGGCCAAGCAAAAGCTGAAAGGCTATTATGGCAGTATTGGCGAGCGCCAGTTCCGCCGTTATTATGCCGAAGCAAGACGTTTGCGCGGTGATAGCGGCCAGAATCTGGTCGGCCTGCTGGAGCGCCGTCTGGATGCGGTGATTTACCGTGCCAAATTTGTTCCGACAATTTTTGCCGCCCGCCAGTTTGTGAATCACAAACATATTCTTGTGAATGGTAAAGTAGTTAATATTCCGTCTTATCAGGTTAAAGAAGGCGATGTGATTGAAGTGCGCGAAAGCTCGCGCCAGCTTGCCCTCGTGCAACAGGCCGATGAAGATCCATCCCGCGACACACCGGAATATCTTCAGGTTGAACCAAAAGCAAGAAAAGCGACTTTTCTACGGGTACCGCGTCTGGATGAAATTCCTTACGCCGCGCAAATGGAACCGCATCTTGTGGTCGAGTTCTACAGCCGTTAATCCGGCCTTATAAGAAAGATTCTAAAAAGGCTCTGTTGCAGGAGCCTTTTTCTTCTTTTGAAACGTTTCTTTTGAGAAATTCACTTCTTTATCAAATCCCATAAGTTTTCTGCCGTTTTTATCGCCATAAAGCTCTAGAAGATGCCCATATAAATAAGGGAGTGTTTCAGTCCAAAATGTTTCTTTTAAATCAGATAAAATATGAGCGCGTGTGGCAGCATTGAGCTCTGCTGCAGCCTTGTCGGTTATGCTGCGTAAGCTACTATTAAAATATGAAGAAAGACCGGATCTATGAAATAACAAGTGAGAATCTTTGGAAGA
>PFTR01000157.1:6629-6829 GCA_002789675.1 Alphaproteobacteria bacterium CG_4_9_14_3_um_filter_47_13
AGTGAGGCCACAATCAATGAGAGATGCCCAAAGTTCATGGGGTGTCAGAGGTAGTCTTCCCCAACGTTGCCTGCCGTGTGTCATAATTGTATGGAGGATCACCTCTGTCTGGACATCAACCGTGCCAATCAGGTCTGGTGCACTGATATTACTTACATTCCAATGCGTAAGGGGTTCTTGTATCTGGTGGCCATCATGGA
>PFTR01000035.1 GCA_002789675.1 Alphaproteobacteria bacterium CG_4_9_14_3_um_filter_47_13
TCTTCTTTTTGTCATATCGGTAGATCCCTTTCGTTTTAATGTCAGAATTCCACCTTAGCAACATGTCCGATTTTCTGGGACCACCTCTCAGTGCGCTCAAACCAGATGTTTCCTGCATCATTATCAAATGATTGCGCTATCGAATGCTCGCCATTCGCATGTTTGCTGCAATACACGCTTCGCCGCGCCAGCAAGCTCGTCAGTTGAGTGATAGCAATGCCAAACACTTGCTGTGTGAGTATATGATCAACACGTTCCTGCAAATCTGGAATCTCTTCCTTTAGTCCTTCGGTTAGGCGAGTGGTGATTTCACGCAAAAAAATTCCGCTTTTTGTGAAGGGGTCTAAAAAACGTATCGAACTATCCGCCCATAAATTTGCCCCATTATTGTCTTCTGCCCAAGCAGCCGCCAGCGTGTCAAGCATACGGTTAGCAAATTCTGGCGGTGTAAACACTTCATCGTTGCTGAGATTGGCAATGCATGTCAGAACATCTGGGTTGCGCCCGCGCAAGGTGAAGTGTGCTTTGTCTATTGATTCTTGAGTCATGCAACCTCCTGAACGTCTGCGCCAGCGAGTTCTCTCACACTCATAGGTGGCCAAACTTTGATCGGAGTAAATATTTCGTGCTTACCAAGGTGGGAAAACAGCGTTCCCTCTGCGCTAAAAGCGGATGAACCAGTTAATACATCAAGGCGGAAATCACGGCGCTGGAACTTTCCTTTGCCAAGATAACCCCACTCCGCGAAAGTGATGGGCTTATCATCGCTTGCTTTCATCGTCAGCGCATCGCCGTGAACAAGATTGACCGTCAAAACAAAAAGTGCCGCTCGGTAAAGGTCATCTGTTTCTTCGAGGCCAAGATATTCAGCAAAGATAGCAAGTAAGTGGTCGCGGCATTCGACAATATTATCAGGCAACAGTTCAATGCCGTAAATGCACATTACGGCCAGCAAAGCAAAATGATGTTTTTCAAAGTCGGACTTGCCGTATTTGAGTTCAACCGCTGCAAGCTTACGCCGCAATACATGCGTGAGGAAATTGCCACTACCGCAGGCTGGCTCAAGAAAGCGGGAGTCAATGCGCTCTGTTTCGCCCTTGACCAGATCAAGCATTGCCTCAACCATCCACGCGGGGGTAAATACTTCCCCGTGGTCTGCTACCCTTTGTTTCGATTTAATCAGTGACACAGCTACCCCATTTTTTCTTGTTTTTCTTGCTGTCTAATCCAGCGGTCAATCTCACTTTTGCGGAAACGCCACGAAGCACCTACTTTAAATCCGGGGACTTTGCCTTCCGCAGCAATGCGATAAAGCGTTTTTTCCGGCATTTTTAAATATACGCCTAGTTCGCGGAGCGTCATCATCTCTGTTTCTTGATTTGGCATTTCTATCCTCAGTCTGTAATGGATATATGAGAAAATAGAGGAATGTTGCTTAAGACTCAAGCGATAGAATTATTTTTTGTAATTATTTCATAGGGCTATGCTGAAGGTAGCCATTTTCAGTCTCTGGAAAAGACTGTTTATTGGTGTCTTGATTACGATAGCATGTCTTTTTCCTATATGTGCTTACCGTTTTTTGGGCTGTTACCGTTATTGATCGCCTTTATGGACGAAGGCGATACCAGTGCAATGGCGCTGCCCGCTCCAAGGTTCCGTGTTGACCATGCACTGGTCTCTTATGCCCCCGTCCGAAGTTTTGGCGTTCGATAACAACCAAAAAACGGAGCACATCATGAAAAAAGAAACACATATTACAACAAATTCTACTCATTTAATTCACGAGATTTCAGATCACTTTGAAATACTTCTTCACGCACAGCCTTACGATATTTCAGCAAATGGATTTTATTTCCGCAGCTTTGAGGAGTATCAGCAAAAATCCTCAGCCCTTCGCAATGATTACGGCGATCTGGTAGAGGAATTTGAAATCCAGTTTATTGACGGTGATGATCTTGATTGCGACCTGTTCAAAGCTCTGGATATTCATCAAGGAAATTTTGATGCGTTTTTTACCGCTTGTGAAGGCTGGGATGAAGACCAGAAAATCAAAGTCATTATCGCCGTTGGCGAAGCAGGTTACAGTTTTGATCTACACAAAGATGATCCAGATGACTTTGACATTGATCTTTATGAAATGGACTCTTTACGCGATTTGGCTGAACAATTCATTGAAGAAGGGTTGTTCGGTGAAATTCCAGAAAATATCAGATTTTATCTGGATTATGATGCAATCGCCCGTGACCTTGGAATGGATTACAATGAAATCACGCTTGCTGGACGGCGGTATATTTACCGCTGTCCGTAATGGTGAAATATTTTTTTAAACATTAACGAGTTACAAAGCCCCGATCTGCCCACGAGTGAATAAATTAAGACCATAGATATTGCCTCATTGCGACAAGCTATGTGCATCCAAAAATCTACTAAAAAGATTAAGCTTATCTTAGTCGGAGTTTTAGGCAAGATGCATACATATTTATCTGAAAGCTCTATAGATCAAGTTGCACATGATCGTGCTGCCTTTGCTGGGGTGAGTCTTCATAATGCGGAGTTATTGCGCGATCAAATAGAAGCTTCTGAAAAAGCTAATAAAGCCTTTTTACACCATGTGGCGAGTTTGTATGACATTAACAAATTGGATGTATTCCTACGTTTCTCTGATGGGAATTATACATAGTGTGTTTTGTAACGCCGCTGTTTAGCGTCAGCACAAGTTGGACACGGTGTGTAAAAAAACAAGGTGTGTTTTTTGTGTGGATAGGTCAGTTTATTAAAGCCGTTCTTCGGTTAAGACTTCAATCGGGTATTTACCGCTGTCCGTCATGGTGAAATCTTTCTTTCAACATTAACGAGTTACAAAGCCCCGACCTGCCCACGAGTGAATAAATTAAGACCATATGCAAGGCATACAACCGATTTAGTCCTGATGCTTAAACCAAGAGTAAACAAAAATGTGGGGGCTTTTTATGTGTGGAGGGGAGAACTTGATTTTGTTATTAACCGCCCAATTTTTCTTTCAAGGCTTTATATTGCTCTTTGTGCTTTTCTGGATTGGTTGTTTTGAGTTTTTGTAAATTTTGAAGCTTCCATTGCACCGCAGGGAAACGCTCAAAATCATAGATACTCCAATCTGGGGTTACATTCTTCACGCTAAGCAAAAATTCTTTGTCTTTATCTGTAAGCTTTGCATGGATCACTTTGATCAGTTTTTCTCTGGTTTCCTCAAAATCTTCATATGTGAATGCAATGTCACTCATGCCTGTAAATTGATTTTCCATGGCTTTGCGATGATCTTGAAAATTGGGGCTAACCACTTCATTGATAGGCCGATCACTGCCCAGCAAGCAAAATATAAAGCCACGGCGAACCTCATCAGAAAAACCTTCATTTTCCAGCAGGTATTTAACATCAAACAAATCTCTTGGATGTTGACGATCCAGCGCAGCGCATATTTTACCGCCATATAATTGCCCTACAGGCACAATATTAATCACGGCTGATACATCATAAATATCCTGTGCTTTATCACAGAGCATCATTCTTTTTGGCGTTTCAATGGTGCCGCGCCCGACTAAATTCACCTCAAGCTTAATATCTGTCCTTTGTTGTGCCACAAGAAGCTTTCCAATTTCTTCTTTATGTTCAACGCGTATATTCGGCAATGCTTTTTCAAGATTTCCTTTAATACGCATGAGGGCGGCGCTGATATTTTCCAGCGTTGTAGGCCTGTCCTCTATGGGAAGATATGTTAGATCAATATCAACTGAAAGTCTGGGCATATCACGTACAAAAAGATTTATGGCTGTGCCGCCATGAAGAGCAAAACAATCTTCTTTTGTGACTTGCGGCAATGTATCCAGCAGCAGGCGAACTTGTTCTTTATAGGTCTGGCTTTTCATTTTTCTCAAATTCTTTCGGCACGGTTATTTTGTATTTTTCTATATAAACACCATTTTTGACAAGGCTGCGTTTTCCTGATCCTAAACTCACTTTTGATAAATCAACAAACTCCAACCATGGGTGTTTCAATTTTTCGGCCATGTATAAAAATAGCCTTTTAACCTTTATGGAGGAGCAATTTTCAAGCAATTCCTGCACGGATTTAGGTCTTAGATTATTTAAATTTTCCATCAGCTCATAGCATTCAAAAAATTCTTGATGTTTTGGCGTGAGGTATAAACATTCCAATATAGCGCGAGCCGGGGAAGAAATCTTCACAGAGAAATTCTTTCTTTCCAAATCTACAAGCCCCATATCAGCAGGCAAAAATGACGTTGTATAATAATCTATCCTTGTCTCCCAATCCTTGTTTTTAAACCAGCTTGGTAGGCTTTCTTTTTTACCGCCAAAAAGAACCGCTCGGCCTGCTGTCATATCAACGTAATGGCCTCTCCCTTGTAAAGACAAAGCTGTGCGCCCACCAACATGTATTGTTAATCCAGCTTGATTTTGAAGGGCGTATATTCCCCCATGATAATCTACATCGTCACCAGAGCGTTTAAGCGCACCAGTTCCTATGGATTCTAACCAGCCACTTTTTTTATAACGGTTTAAAAGCTGGCTTGATATGCCATTCTCAGTAAGCCATGATGACAGGTAAACTGCCCCAACAGACCAGTTTTTCAATAGCTTGTTGATTTTCATCTCATTATCTAAACTCATAGTTTGTTTGTAGAGGCTAAAGTAAACAAAGTCAAGCCCACAGTTTATTTTAAACTTGATTAACAAGCTTATAGTTTGTTTGCTGCAAGCAAAATAAACCTTTGTATGCTTAACGTCCGCACCAGTCGGACATCAGGTGGTTGATTGTCAAGGTGATGTTCTTCGTTTATCTTCGTTCCTTTTCAAGTCACTTCGATAAACCAAAAACAAAAAAGACAAAGCAGACAGGGCTGTTCATAATATATTTAGATACTATCATCAATGATAGGGAAAACAAGAAAGTTTGATAGGATTTATTATTTTTAAATCACGTTTTTGAAATATCCAGAGATTATTTTTATCCCTTCAAATGGGCTAAATATACCCTAAAACAGCTATAAATACTTACACATTTTGTTACACATACACATTTTTAATCTATAATTATACAATGTTATCAATTATTTAATATATAGTAATAGCAGGCTCATAACCTGAAGGTCGTAGGTTCAAATCCTACTCCCGCAACCAATTTTTTCCTTTATATTTCAATGGCTTAAGTCGATGGCGCCGAAAGGCGCTTTTCGTTTTTTGGGCTCATGGGACACTCATGGGACAGTAAGAAACGAATAACAACAATAACTTACGATAAATTGTCCCTTTCACTGTCCCATACGAGTGCATGACTCCCGCAACTCTTTGTTTCACCGTCATTTTTTGTGATAAACCCTTAAGAGTTGCAATCTTTTGCGATTGATGGCTTGATATATGTACTTGTTTTGTTCTATTTTGAATTATTATGGCGACGATTGAGAAAAGAGAGTTAAGCGGCGGGGTGGCATCCTACCGCGCCAGAGTACGGATCAAAGGGCATCCGCAGCAGATTGCGACCTTTGAACGCCTGACTGATGCCAAACGCTGGGTGCAGCAGACAGAGGCCGCCATCCGCGAGGGGCGGTATTTCAAAACCAGCCAGGCTCGTAAATTTACATTCTCCGATGCGCTGGAGCGTTACCGCACCGAGATCCTCATCTATGAAAAGGCCAGCAATAAAAATCTGGCAAACTACCTGGCCTATTGGGAGAAAGAGCTGGGCGCCTATGCCATGGCTGATATTACGCCCGCCTTGATCGTATCGGCGCGTAACAAACTGCTGGGCAGCAAGGGCAAGTTCGGGCGGGAGCGAAGCCCGACAACTGCAAATCGTTATGTGTCTGCGCTCAGTCATGTTTTCACGGTTGCGATTAATGACTGGGAATGGCTGGAGATCCATCCGGTGCGCAAGATCTCAAAACTGAAACAGCCGCGCGGGCGGGTACGCTTTCTTTCTGATGATGAACGGGAACGGCTGCTGGAGGCCTGCAAGGATACGGATAATCCGCATCTTTATAATATTGTTGTGCTGGCGCTCAGTACCGGCGCGCGCAAAATGGAGATTGTCGGTCTGAAATGGAAAGACATTGATCTGGAGCGCGGCACTATCATTTTGCATGAAACCAAGAACGGTGAGCGCCGGGTGATCCCGATCACGGGTTACGCCCGCTCTTTAATGCAGACACAGCATGAAAATCGGGACAAGCAATGCGATTACGTTTTTCCGTCCAAAGCCAAATGTCAGCCGATTGATATTCGTACAGCCTGGGAAAATGCGCTGACCAAAGCCGGGATTGATGATTTCCGTTTCCATGATCTGCGCCACAGCGCGGCCTCTTATCTGGCGATGAACGGCGCGACGCTGGCGGAGATCGCCGAGGTGCTGGGGCATAAAACCCTGCAGATGGTGAAACGCTACGCTCATTTGTCCGAGGCGCACACGCATAAAGTTGTCGCCAGCATGAATGAAAAGATTTTCGGGGAGGCAAAATGATGCTTGATAAAGAAGAGCTGTTAAACCTGCGGAATCGATATTTAACGAGCAAGGGCGATGTCCGGTTTTTACAACAGGCTATCATTAGCATTGTCTGCAGATTGGAAAGAAACTATCAGAAAGAAGAAATAAAATGGCTTTATGATGCCATGGAATCGGAATTTAAAAGCAAATCAAAAACGAGTCGAAAAAGAGAGCGAATAGCTGCTCTTGTGGCTCATATCGTGAGTAATGGTTCTGATGTTGCGACGACTTTAGAGGTGGTCCCAGAAAATCGGACATGTTGCTAAGGTGGAATTCTGACATTAAAACGAAAGGGATCTA
>PFTR01000137.1:0-2333 GCA_002789675.1 Alphaproteobacteria bacterium CG_4_9_14_3_um_filter_47_13
AACTTCTTCATTTTCATTTTGTACCTCATGCTCGTTTGCATGAAATGATTCTACAGGATTTTTACAGTCTTTTGCAGAGGGTTCTATAGTCATTCCAAATAAGAATTACAGACACATTTCTATTGTATCGCCCAATTTATAATTACGGATACTTTTTCTCCGTCATTCTCCGGATTTTCGTAAGAAAATCATGGAGAAATCCGGCCTTCTTTTCAATCCGGTTTAAAAAGAGAATCAACTGTTTTATCAACCCAGCTTCTGTCTTTTAAAAGTTGGGCGCGTTGCCCGGCATCCAGAAGTTTAAAGCTGTCTTCGTACCATTTGCTGCCAGGATAGTTGTAACCAAGAACAGCGGCGACACGGGTGGCCTCGTCTTTCAGGCCAAGAGTCATATAGGATTCAACCAGCCTGTGCAAAGCTTCGGGGGTGTGGGTTGTTGTCTGGTATTCGGTGATGACCGTGCGAAAGCGGTTAATGGCGGCATTGATCTGATTCCGGTTCATGTAATAACGCCCGATCTCCATTTCCTTACCGGCAAGATGGTCAAGCGTCAGGTCGCGTTTGAAGATGGAATCGCGGGAATACTGGCTTTCGGGGAAACGACGAATAAGAACGTTAAAGGCATCCAGCGCTTCGCTGGTCATGGCCTGATCCCGCGCAACATCGGAAATCTGCTCGTAGAAGCACAGTCCTTTGAGATATAGCGCGTAATCAATATCCCTGTTTCCCGGGTGTAGCTCGATAAAGCGATCCAGCGCCAGAATGGCCTCGTCATAGCGTAAATCTTTATAAGAGGCATAGGCCGCCATCAACTCGGCGCGTGTAGCCCATTGCGAATAGGGATGCTGGCGCTCGACTTCCTCGAAAAGCCGTGTGGCTTCCTTGTATTTCTTGCCCTCCATGGCCATTGTGGCCTCGCTGTAGAGTTCCTCTACCGGTTTGCCCTCGGATTCCGGTATGTCATCTCCGGCACAGCTTGTGAGAATAAAGCTTCCCAGAACGGCCAGAACGAGAAAATATTTGATATGCATCCTGTGTATCCCTGTTGATTTGATCTTCTTTATTTAAAGCACTCCCGCCCGGAAGAAAAGAGGTGCTTGTGTCTCATCCCCAAATCAATCAATAGAATTGCGATAATGTGCGATGGGAGGGTGCTTTTCCAGAGTTTTTTGTTTCAGTGTGATTATGCCATAAAATAAAATCTATATCGGTTGCTTTCATATTTGTTTCCGCAGACAATAATTCAACGACATGGCCTTCACAGCCTCTAATTTCAATTTCTTCTTCGGATCCAGAAGGAAGCTCTTCTCTGTTTTCAATTTTTTGTTGTAGGCATGTACTATATTCCAGCAATCCATCGGCGTGTAAAAGGGCTGCAACAGCATTGTCAGCAAACATTGTAACTTGATCTGCATCGTTAAACAGAGGTTTTCCTAATCTATTAAACATCAGATTAAGCACTGTTACATTATGTTGCGCTCTTTTATAAAAGGGAATGATTTGACCCTTATATTGGTGAGTATCTTTGAAACCGGGCATTTCAATAAGACGTTTTACCATGTTCTCGGCTGATGGCTTCATGTCCTCAACATAACGTAAAAAACTTCCTGATGCTTTTTGTGTAATGTCAGTTCCTAAATCACGAAGAGACGAGACACACAGGTTGGCAAAACGCTGACTATATTCACCATTTATATTGCAACCGAATATCTCCGCAATATCAGTAGCATTAATATTGATTAAATTTTGAACTGTGGGCACACCATTTTTTTCAATATAGTTTTTCAAGCCCGTTGATGCGGTAAAATAAATCGAACCATTTTTTAGTTCTGTGCCTTCTTTAGCCAAATGAAGTTTAAAACCAGAACCAAAATTAAGACAATCCAGAATTAAATAATATGCCGTCATATTTTCGAGTGTTCCACGATAATGATTATCATCATCTAACACGTTATTCAGGGTCACTTTAGACAAAGTTCTTGCATAGGATGAAATACGGTCTTTTCTTATATGGACATGGGACGATAGACTTGCAACAATCTTAAAGCCTTCTCTTATATCATCAAAAATATTTTGTGATATTTCAGCACTTTGTGCTGCGGGATTGTCTGTATTTGTCCATTGCGAAAGAAATGTTTCTTTTGTCATATCACTATCCTTTGTATAAGCAGAAATATAGCAAATAAAATATTACTCATGCAAGATATTAGTTGGTGAGATCAAGAAAATGGTTGCTTTGATTTGGCAAATATATAGGAAGCTCTGCAAAAGTCCCCGATAGCAGCTTTTTGTACAAATATTGCTATTTCCGTCATTCCGGCGAAAGCCGGAAT
>PFTR01000137.1:2385-9025 GCA_002789675.1 Alphaproteobacteria bacterium CG_4_9_14_3_um_filter_47_13
ATAAGACATTTCCGTCATATCCGCGTCGGCGGATATCCGGCAACAATAAAGGGGGCAACGAAGCTGCACTCATATCAAGGCATCGGCGGGGGCGGGGCGTTTTTATCTTTGCTGGGTTCTTCCGGTTTTTTGTCGGTAAAGATATTTTTGATCGGCATTATCAATGAATTGGTGGCTCTGGAAAAAGCCGCCCCAACCCCTTTACCCTTTTTCCCTGCCCGGATATCCAGAGTCACAAGTATGTCTCCCCAGACATTTTGAGCCGTCTGGAACATGTCAAAAAAGCGGTCGGCAGGGAGAACCATTTTAAAGACTTCGTTGGCCTGCGTTTGATTAAATCCGGCCTGTGACAGAACCGGATCAAGGAAAATAATTGTTGATGATGGCGCCCCCGGCGCGCCAAAAGCCGTGCCAACGGCAACCGCCATAGCCGTTGCCAGTTGTAACGGCGTCGGCTCCATCCCGAACATGAACAAAGAGGCTGCGGTAATGACACCAAGGTAAAGAGAGGTTCCCATCATATTAAAATTCGCGCCAAGGGGTACAACGGAATTCACAATTTCCTGTGGTACACCGATATTGCGCAAAGCTTCTTTGGTTGTCGGCATGGTCGCGGCACTGGAGGACAGGCCAAAAGCCGTTCCGAGAACGCGGCCAATTTCTCCGAATTCTTTTTTCCGGCAACCATAAGCGAGAGACGCTCCGGTAAGAACAATTGCGCAAATAATCATACTCGCGCCAACAGCTTTATAAAGATTAAGATAGCCGGACATTTCATCAAAATTCCCTGTATTGGTCAAAGACGTCATCATAAGTCCAATGGCGGGAACACCGCACCAGTTCATATATTTTCCAAACATCATGTCCGTGGCCGTCCCTGCGTTCTCAAGCCATTGTCCGGCACGGTTAACCAGAGCAGCACCAGAATTGGCAACTTTGTTAAAGGTATTGGATAATTCTTCTTTTGCAGAGTTTGCTGTTTTTTCAAGTCTGCTTTTTGCCGCTTTATATAATGTGGATGCAATGATGGCACCGGGAATGCCATAGGGCAGAATCCATTCGGATGGTTTTACAGGGAGTGTAAACCATGGCTCAATGACATCCTTTGCGTCTGCAACATCCTTAACGACTTCTGGCATTGTCAGCATACCGGACATAGCGGATGTTACGGCAAGCCCAATTGTTATTCCTAATGTCATTGTTCCCAAAAATCGCCCCATCGTTCCGATATCTTCCATGATATTTTTATTCGAGAAGGCTCGGAACAGGGTAAGCGTAATAAAAGGAAAAGCAAAACAGGGCAAAACATCAAAAAAAGCACCGGGCGCGCCCGCTGCTGCATCCGGCAGCATATCGGGGAAATTTATGCCGGAGGCGTAACCGCCCAGCCCCAGCGCCATTCCGCCCACCGCCGTAAGTAAAATGCGGAAATCCTTGATTTTGTCCCATGCTGTCTTGGGTTTATCACCAACAGCAAGCTGTTCTGCAACCTCGTTGAATGTAATATGATTTTCACGGCAATATTGGTCAAAATCGGCAAGATCCCCGACAATTTTTCCCAGAGGGTCAACATTGGAAAACAGATTGAAAACCGTGCGCAGAAAATGCCGCTCGGCCTTGCCTTCTTCCTGTAAAAGTTCAATATGCGCCCGTAGCCCCGCCATATCTTCAAAGTTCCGGCGCAGCGACTCATAAAATTCCGGCGTTTGCAGCGGCGTTTGCAGCGGGTTGATAAGCGGTGATCCTGCCACAATTTTTTCGGGACGAAGCGTAAAACCGTTTTCATCAAGCTTGCCGAGAATTTTGGCAAGCTCCGGAAATGTCAGCGCGTTTTGCCCGCTTTTGACAGTGTCCCAGCGGGCGTTATCTTTGATGGCTCCGGAAACAATCGCTTCCCTTTTCGTATCTCCATCCAGAAGCGCGTCAAGAATGTGACGGTTGAATTCCTTTTTATCAAGGCTGGAGCCGGATTTAAAAGATCTGACAGCATTCATAGCAAATAATTTCCAAAACTGTTTTTTCTGATGTTTCTTTTTATCAGTTTTGGAAAGTTATTGTCAATATTTATGAAAAGATTAGGCTTCGTCAGAACATTAGATCTGGAAATTATTTTTTGGCCATGTGTTCTTTTTTTTGCCAGAATCGTCTACAGGCTGGAAGCAAGTGGGGTCTTTCCGCAGTATGTCTGCTCTGGCATCGCGTTTAAAACCTTCAACAGCGTCACCAAAATGGCTTTGAATAAAGAGATCTATAAAATTCGAGAGGTCATTGTCTTTCATAATACCATCCTGTTCGATTGTGATGAATTCTTCTTTAAAACAAATTAGCAGGATGCTGCCTAAGTCCGCAATCCTAAAGATATTTTTAAATGAATCTTATGGCTTGACTGCAATCAGTCCGACACTTTCACGACCATCATATTGTAGAATTTTCGGAAAATCGGGGCGTGCTATGTAAGTGGCTTTTTCAGTCTTTAATCCAGCTTTTTCAAACGCTTTTGTTAAAATTTCCGGTGTAAAGAAGTGCATTTTATTGGGCAGTTTATCTTTCAGATCCAATGGATCGCATATGTCGTGGATATTTTCACAATAACCCGGCCAATTTTTGCCATCTTTCATGTTTTGTTCAAATTCGGGAATAAAACGGCGCATTGTTTTCACATAGGGAGAATCGCAAACGACAAATGCTTTGCCGCCGGAGACTAGCCATGACGCAATTTTTTTTGCACTTTCCTCGACTTCCGGGCCATTAAAAAAGTGCATAACCCGGCAGATTAGAACTGCATCAAGGCTGTTTTCCTGAATGCCAAGATCATCCACCGGAAATTGCCCTTCTTTTAAAGTCAGATTTTTTTTGAATTTTTCTGGCACTTGTTCTTCCAGAAGCTCCAAATGACGTATGTCGATGTCATTTGCTATCATTTTTGCACCATTTTTCAGCGCCGCAATTGTAGAAATACCGTAGGCTGCGCCGATTTCCAAAGCCGATCTTGAACCTTTGGCGGCAAATTTTGTAAATTCCTCGGAAATAGGGTCACGCGTTGTGGTCATGAACCCCTGCTGGTTTAATGTTTGTATCCAGCCTTCATGAGCCTTAGGTATTATATTCTTTTTCTTCATCGCTTGCCTTTTGATTTGATTTTATTTTCATAAGATATAGCATGTAAAGATGGGGAAAATCCAGCTTTTTCGGATGGCTATCACAGGAAAAATATTTTAATATTTCTGTATCTGAAAAAGATTTTTTTAAAGGAAAATATGATGTCTGCCAGACCAGCCTTTGCCAATCGCCGTGTGATCCGTGCGTCCCATGATTTACAGCCTTCTACAAAAGCGGGCTGGTCTACGGAAGCGCCGTTGCGGATGCTGATGAATAATCTTGATCCTGATGTTGCGGAAAACCCTGATGAGCTTGTTGTTTATGGCGGTATCGGCAAAGCGGCGCGGAACTGGGAATGTTACGATAAAATTGTGGAAACCCTGACCAATCTTGAAAAAGATGAAACATTGCTGGTGCAGTCCGGAAAGCCTGTCGGGGTGTTCAGAACCCATGAGGATGCACCGCGTGTTCTTATTGCCAATTCCAATCTCGTGCCGCACTGGGCAACGTGGGAGCATTTCCGCGAACTGGATCAGAAAGGTCTGATGATGTACGGCCAGATGACTGCCGGATCATGGATTTATATCGGTTCACAGGGCATTATTCAGGGAACCTATGAAACTTTTGCCGAAGTCGGGCGGCAGCATTATGACGGCGATCTCTCCGGCAAATGGATTCTCACGGGCGGTCTTGGCGGCATGGGCGCGGCACAGCCTCTGGCGGCCACAATGGCCGGGGCTTCAATGCTTGCCGTAGAATGTAAAGCCAGCCATATCCAGCGCCGCCTTGATACAAAATATCTTGATAAACGTGCCGATACGCTGGACGAGGCACTTGATATAATTCACACGGCGCATAAAAACGGCAAGGCGGTTTCCGTGGGTCTTCTTGGTAATGCCGCCGATATTTTTCCAGAAATTGCCCGCCGCGCCAAAGAAGATAAACGTTACAGACCGGATGTCGTCACCGACCAGACCAGCGCCCATGACCCTTTGAACGGTTACCTTCCCAAAGGCTGGAGCCTTGAAAAAGCGGATGAGATGCGCCGGAGCGATCCGGATGCGGTTGTCAAGGCGGCCTGTGAGTCCATGAAACTGCATGTGCAGGCCATGCTGGATCTCAGCCGCATGGGAATCCCGACACTTGATTACGGTAATAATATCCGGCAGGTCGCCTTTGACCAAGGCCTGAAAGAGGCTTTTGAATTTCCCGGTTTTGTTCCGGCCTATATTCGTCCCCTTTTCTGCCGTGGCATCGGCCCTTTCCGCTGGGCGGCATTGTCCGGTGATCCTGAGGATATTTATAAAACAGATGCCAAAATCAAAGAGCTTCTGCCTGATAACAAAGATCTTCATAACTGGATTGATATGGCGCAGGAACGGATCCAGTTTCAGGGGCTTCCCTGTCGTATCTGCTGGATCGGTCTTGGTGACCGCGCCAAAGTCGGGCTGGCCTTTAATGAAATGGTGGCAAATGGTGAACTTTCCGCCCCTGTGGTTATTGGCCGCGACCATCTGGATAGCGGCTCGGTGGCAAGCCCCAACCGCGAAACCGAAGGCATGAAAGATGGCACGGATGCCGTCTCGGACTGGCCGATGCTCAATGCCCTGCTGAACTGCGCTTCCGGCGCGACATGGGTATCACTTCATCATGGCGGCGGTGTTGGTATGGGATACTCGCAACATGCCGGTATGGTAATTCTGGCTGACGGCACAGACTCTGCGGCCAAAAAACTGGAGCGCGTCCTGACCAACGATCCTGCTACAGGTGTCATGCGTCACGCCGATGCGGGCTATGATATTGCGGTTACATGTGCAAAAGAGCAGGAACTTAAGTTACCGATGTTGGAATAATCTGCTGTAGCTCATTAAAAAGGAATATCGTATGTCTGATTTATACCGTAAATCTGGCTTGCCGCAGGATACGTTCAAGCTAAAAAAAGCCTTTTCTCTTGCCTTGAAGGCTGGTGAAATGCATGTGGAGAATATACCGGATCTCGCAAAACGTGAGAAAAGCAGGGATGCTCTGGAACAGTTTATGCTGGATCAGGCCGATGCGGCCAAACTTCTTTTCACTATAAAGGACGGCGTACCCATCAAAGAGCGTGAAGAATCGGCTATGGCATCTTATATCGCTACATTTGCTACTTATGCGGATAAAGGTTTTAGAAATTCCTTACGGGAATTCGGGATTGAGACGATATGGTTTTGCATGTGCGTCCTGATGTGGATACCTCTTTTGAAGAACGCTCATGCAGCGCAGATCATCGGGATAATAGGGCAGCCATCGGACAGAACAAGGGAATTGATGGCCGCGACAATTATTAGTGGCTACGAAAGACTTAAAAGAGAGCTGAAAAATCCCGATATTGAGGGTCACGAAAAAATAAAAAATCTCGAACATTACAAACGAACATATCCGCAGGGTCTCCGATTAATAAATGCCAGCGCTTTACCTGAACCATTGAAGAGCAGATCGGACGCTGTCTTGCGAGAATTACCCGGACTTGGACTTTAATTTTTTGCCCATCTTTGTGGGCATAACGCCATTGAAAAAGCGTTGCGGTGAACGGCACTTGCAAAGGTACTTGCATGAATTTGATTTTCGTTATTGCACAAGGGATATGAAAGACACGGATCGTGCCGAGAAAGCGACAGGTGATTTTGAAGGTAAAAGGTTGTTATACAAAGGAAAATGATTAGACTCATTATGTCCTGAAATGCTATAAAAAGAGAAAGGCTAGACGTGATTTTCTAGCCTTTCAACAATCAAAGCAAAGGATAAATTTGCCATGACTAGGGCGTGTCGTCAATTGAGCCAAATGACAGTGGCTAGTATGTTTGGCTGGATTGGTCGCAAGAAAACACAAAATCAAGATTTTCAAAAAGCTGAAAAGCTGGCACAGAATTCTGAATGCCCTCCTAAACCAATCAGAATGATTGGTCACGACTATGTCAAGGCATTTGCAATCACCTTAGTTGTAATAGGACATACGCTGCGGGGACTCTTTTCTGCAAATATTATACCAGAAGAAAGTATCTGGGCGGTAATTGACAAAGGAATCTACTTGTTCCATATGCCACTTTTCTTTTTTCTGTCAGGCGTTTTTATCCAGAGATCATTTCTACGGCGGGGAGTTTCAGGATTAATAAAGCACAATTTTATCAACCTTATCATTCCGCTTATTATATGGTCTTACATACAAACGAGTCTTCAGTATGCCTCTACCGGAAATGTAAATACGCCGGTCAATCTGCAAGATGTCTTGATGGCTCCTTTCCCACCAAAACAGCAATTCTGGTTTTTGTGGACATTGTTTCTTATATCCTGTTTTTCTGGCATAATCTTGCAGGTAAAAAATGGAAAATATATTTTAGGAGTGCTTGCTATTCTCACCGTCAGCACCCTCTGTATAACAAATCTGAGTAGATATGATTCTGTTGACTCTAAAATAATTGAAATTCTAGAACTGAGACAGGCTATAATTTATTTTCCATATTTTATTATGGGTATGGTTTTTACGCCTTATTACGCGTCTCGA
>PFTR01000137.1:9064-9206 GCA_002789675.1 Alphaproteobacteria bacterium CG_4_9_14_3_um_filter_47_13
GCCGCAATAAGCTTGTATCTTACACAAGAGAACAACTCGAACATTATGTATTATGCCATGTCTTCCATTTGCATTTACACAGCATACAATATTGGTATGTGCATATCGGACAGGACAGGACAGGACAGGACAGGACAGGACA
>PFTR01000049.1:0-1082 GCA_002789675.1 Alphaproteobacteria bacterium CG_4_9_14_3_um_filter_47_13
GGGGTTGATCAGTTTTACGATCATTTTAATGTTATCGCCCGGCATCACCATTTCCACGCCGGCTGGAAGCTCGACTTCACCCGTCACATCCGTTGTCCGGAAGTAGAACTGCGGACGGTAGTTGCTGAAAAACGGGGTATGACGACCACCCTCATCCTTGCTCAGGATATAGGCCTCGGCTTCGAATTTCGTGTGCGGGGTAATGCTGCCCGGCTTACACAGAACCTGACCGCGCTCGACATCCTCGCGCTTTGTGCCACGAAGCAACGCCCCGATATTATCGCCCGCTTCACCACGATCCAGCAATTTGCGGAACATTTCAACGCCTGTACAGATTGTTTTCTGTGTCGGACGGATCCCGACAATCTCGATCTCGTCATTCACATTCACAACACCCTGCTCGATACGGCCGGTCACAACCGTGCCACGACCACTGATCGAGAACACATCCTCGATCGGCATCAGGAAAGGACGATCCACAGGACGCTCGGGCTGGGGAATATAGCTGTCAACAGCATCCATCAATGCTTTAATCGCATTCTCGCCAATCTCCGGATCGCGTTTTTCAACAGCGGCCAGAGCCGACCCTTTAATAATCGGAATGTCATCGCCAGGAAACTCGTAGGAAGACAGCAATTCGCGCACTTCCATTTCCACAAGCTCCAGAAGCTCCGGATCATCAACCTGATCCACCTTGTTCAAAAACACAACAATCGCAGGAACACCCACCTGACGTGCCAGCAGAATATGCTCCCGTGTCTGGGGCATCGGGCCGTCAGCAGCATTCACAACCAGTATCGCGCCATCCATCTGCGCCGCACCCGTGATCATGTTCTTCACATAGTCCGCGTGTCCCGGGCAATCGACGTGTGCATAATGGCGCTTGTCTGTCTCATATTCCACGTGCGCTGTCGAAATCGTGATCCCGCGTGCTTTTTCCTCGGGAGCCTTATCAATCATGTCCACGCTCTCGCCCGCGCCGAACTGACCCGCAATCGCCGCCGTCAGCGTCGTCTTGCCATGGTCAACGTGACCAATTGTCCCGATATTACAATGCGGCTTGTTACGTTCGAATTTCTCTT
>PFTR01000049.1:1126-26532 GCA_002789675.1 Alphaproteobacteria bacterium CG_4_9_14_3_um_filter_47_13
ATCGAACAACATTGTGTAGTTCGCACGACCCTGTGACATGGAACGCAAATTATTAATATAACCGAACATGCTCGCAAGAGGCACATTCGCAGTAATAACCTTGGCATTTCCGCGGTCATCCATAGAACCAATCTGGCCACGACGGCTATTCAGGTCTCCAATAATATCGCCCATATATTCTTCCGGTGTTACAACCTCGACCTTCATCATCGGCTCTAGAAGCTGCGCTCCCGCTTTTGCCATTCCTTCACGAAAGGCAGCTCTTGCCGCGATCTCGAACGCCAGAACGGACGAGTCAACATCATGATAGGCACCATCGGTCAAACTTACTTTAAAGTCAACAACTGGAAAACCGACAATAATCCCTGTTTCTTTTGCCTGAACGATCCCCTTCATAACGCCGGGTATAAATTCCTTCGGAATAGCCCCGCCCACAATTTTACTTTCAAAAACATAGCCTTCTCCGGGCTCTGATGGCTCAAAAACAACCGTCAAACGGGCAAACTGACCACTGCCGCCTGTTTGTTTTTTATGCGTATAATCTATTTCCGCTTTCTTCGTAATGGTCTCGCGATAAGCCACTTGCGGTGCGCCAATATTCGCCTCCACTTTAAATTCACGCTTCATACGATCAACCAGAATGTCAAGATGGAGTTCGCCCATTCCTTTAATAATTGTCTGCCCCGATTCATGGTCAACAGCCACACGGAAAGAAGGATCTTCCGCAGCAAGACGCTGCAATGCCGTTGACATTTTTTCCTGATCAGCCTTTGATTTCGGCTCAACAGCAATCTCGATCACAGGCTCGGGAAACTCCATCCGCTCCAGTATAATCGGCTTATCAACATCACAAAGCGTATCACCCGTGGTTGTATCCTTCAAACCCACCAGCGCAACAATATCACCAGCTTCAGCATATTTGATTTCTTCACGGTTATTAGAATGCATCAGAAGCATTCTGCCAATACGTTCTTTTTTATCCTTTACAGAATTCAGAACATAAGAACCGGATTCCAGTTTCCCTGAATAAATCCGAACAAACGTCAAGGAACCAACAAACGGATCATTCATAATTTTAAAACCCAGCGCACTGAATGGCGCATCTTCTGATGGCGGACGAGTATCATCCTCATCAGAATTGATTTTTTTACCTTTTACATTGCCCGCATCAAGAGGACTGGGAAGATAATCGGCAACAGCATCAAGCAGCGGCTGAACTCCTTTATTTTTAAAGGCACTACCGCACATCATCGGGATCAGTTTGAAAGAAATTGTCCCCTTACGGATACATTTTTTCAACGTCACAACGTCCGGCTCCTTGCCTTCAAGATAGGCTTCCATTGCCGCATCATCCATCTCGACAGCCTGCTCGATCAGTTTTTCACGATATTCTTTTGCCTTCTCGACAAGATCAGCAGGAATCTCCTGCTCGCTGAAAGATGCACCAAGCGTTTCGGCATCCCAGATAATCGCCTTCATCTTGATCAGATCAACAATGCCGATAAAATCATTTTCAATACCGATCGGTAATGTCAGCACCAGAGGGAAAATCCCGAGGCGTTTTTGCACGCTTTCGATACAATCATAAAAATCAGCACCGATTTTATCCATTTTATTCGCAAAAATGATGCGCGGCACTTTATATTTATCACCCTGCCGCCAGACAGTTTCCGTCTGCGGCTCTACACCCTGATTACCATCAAGAAGACAGACAGCACCGTCAAGAACACGCATAGAACGCTCAACCTCGATTGTAAAATCAACGTGTCCTGGCGTATCAATAATATTAAAGCGCATCGCCTCACCGGGACAGGTTCCATTTTCAGGGCCTTTCCAGAAAGTCGTTGTCGCCGCCGATGTAATTGTAATTCCACGCTCCTGCTCCTGCTCCATCCAGTCCATGGTCGCAGCACCGTCATGCACTTCGCCGATTTTATGCGATTTGCCTGTGTAATACAGAATCCGCTCGGTCGTCGTCGTTTTACCTGCATCAATATGCGCCATAATGCCAAAGTTGCGGTATCTATCTATCGGTGTTTCGCGTGTCATTTTAATTTCCAGTTATCAGTCGTTCGTTTATTACCATCTGTAATGCGCAAATGCCTTGTTCGCATCCGCCATTTTATGTGTCTCTTCGCGTTTTTTAACTGCACTGCCGCGATCATTGGCTGCGTCCAGAATTTCATTGGCAAGACGCTCCATCATTGTACTCTCGCCGCGTTTCCGTGCCGCATTGATTAACCAGCGAATTGCCAGCGCCATGCCGCGATCGTGGCGAACCTCGACAGGAACCTGATAGGTCGCACCGCCAACACGGCGGGAACGAACCTCAAGCTGCGGCTTGACTTTTTTCAAAGCACGGCGAAAAACGAGCAGACCTTTGCTTCCCTTATTCTCGCCATTATCCTCATCGTCATAATTTTCATTGGCCGCCTTTTTATCCAGAATTTCCAAAGCGCCATAAACGATTTTTTCCGCAATGGATTTCTTGCCCGCAAGCATAAGATTATTAATAAATTTGGACAATACGAGATCTCCGAATTTGGGATCCGGTAGAATTTCTCTTTTCTCTGCTCTGTGCCTACGTGACATCTATCTTTTTCCTTTTACTATTTTGGACGCTTCACGCCATAACGGCTACGACCCTGTTTCCTGTCTTTTACGCCCTGCGTATCCAAAGTCCCGCGAATAACCGTATAACGAACACCCGGCAAGTCTTTTACACGACCGCCACGCACCAGCACAACAGAGTGCTCCTGCAGATTATGCCCTTCACCAGGGATATAGCAAATAACTTCCATGCCTGTCGTCAAACGAACCTTGGCAACCTTCCGCAAAGCCGAGTTGGGCTTTTTCGGGGTTGTCGTATAAACACGTGTGCAAACACCCCGTGCCTGTGGCTGGCCACCCAATGCCCGCTTCTTGTTAGGCTTCATGGCTTTTTTTCCACCCTTAACGCGGGGCTTACGAATTAATTGTTGTATCGTCGGCATACTCGCCTTCTCCTCACTAAAAAACTATTTGTCAAACGTCTGGCGGATGGTTTGGCTTTTGCTGCGTAACCCCCATAACTGCAATCAAGAGTGGACAAGATCGCTTTTCGGGACTTACAAAACGCAAGTGGCGCCTGTATAAAATGCCGCATTTTAAATATTTCTACGGCATATTCAGAGCTGCGTCTAATCCTTTTTCTCTCTCCTTAAAGTTCCGGAGAAAGATCCGGTTTACGGCCAGCCCATCCATGTTCGAACGGGCGGAATATAATGGAAAATGTTATCTGTCGTCAAGCACTTAATTCAGAAAAACAAAAAATATATATTTCGCCTCAATTTTCAAAGAAAAAAAGCGACAGAAAAACGCCGCTTTTCCCCCATTTTTAGCAACAGTCGTATCTTATCTTGCCGCTGCTGATTTACTTTCTTGCGTCAGAATATCGTCCGTAGAATCAGGCAATGATGCGCCATCGCCCCCTCCGGCTTCTGCCTGTGCCAGCGCCTCGGCCTGCTGCTGGGCAGCGATGGCAAGACGGTCACGATCGGCGGCCACTCTGCGCACCTTATTGACATAGGCACCTGTACCGGCGGGAATCAAGCGCCCGACGATAACATTTTCTTTCAAACCAAAGAGATGATCGACTTTTCCTTGCGTAGCGGCTTCAGTCAGAACCCGGGTCGTTTCCTGGAAAGATGCCGCAGAAATAAAGGACTTGGTTTGCAGACTTGCCTTGGTAATACCCTGTAAAACAGGTTTTCCTTCGGCTGGGCGCTTGCCATCATCAATATATTTGCGGTTTTCTTTCTCGAATTCCTCGCGGTCGATCTGCTCTCCTGTAAGGTAAGTTGTATCCCCCGGCTGAAGTACTTCGACTTTTTGCAGCATCTGGCGTGTAATCACCTCGATATGCTTATCATTGATCTTCACGCCCTGCAGACGGTAAACATCCTGAATTTCCTGTACGAGATAATCAGCCAGCGCTTCAACGCCCATCACATCGAGAATATCGTGCGGCACCATTGCGCCCTCCAGTAACGGATCACCTTTGCGAACAAAATCACCTTCATGAACGGCCAGATGCCGTCCTTTCGGGATCAGATATTCAGCAGGTTCACTCTTGCTGTCTGCAGGTTTGACAATAATCCGGCGTTTGGACTTATAGTCCTTGCCGAACTCGACTTGCCCGTCAATCTCCGAAATCACAGCAAAGTCTTTTGGACGGCGTGCCTCGAACAATTCGGCAACACGTGGAAGACCCCCGGTAATATCTCTTGTTTTCGATGTCTCACGCGGAATACGGGCGATAATATCACCAGCTTTAACCTCCTGCCCGTTTTCAACAGAAAGAATGGCATCTGTCGACATATAGTAATTTGCCGGCAATCCATTTGGTAGGGTAATCACCTTGCCTTTCTTGTCCAGCAAAGAAATACGGGGCTTCAAATCGCCGCCTTTGGGCTGACTCCGCCAGTCAACAACAACTTTAGAAGCAATCCCTGTGGCTTCATCCGTTTGTTCGGTAATCGAAACGCCTTCAACAAGATCGTAATAATGCGCGACACCATCTTTCTCTGTAATAATAGGAATGGTGTATGGATCCCACTCGGCCATTTTATCGCCCGCTTTTACCTTATCACCCTCTTCCTTCAAAAGTCTGGAACCATAAGGAAGACGCTGTGACATTTTCTCGCTGCCTTTGCTATCGACAACCACAATCTCCGTATTCCGCCCCATAACAATGGCGACACCATCGGAGTTTTTAACAACATTATGATGACGGATTTTGATCTTGCCGTCAGAAGGAGCCTCGACAGAGTTCTTTTCAGCCCCCCGCTGCGCAGCGCCGCCAATATGGAATGTCCGCATGGTAAGCTGCGTTCCCGGCTCACCGATAGACTGCGCCGCCATAACACCAACCGCCTCGCCCATATTCACGGACGTACCGCGGGCAAGATCACGACCATAACAGGCCGCGCAAACACCACTGATTGTTTCACATGTCAGAGCGCTCCGGACAAGAATTTCATCAATACCTGCCGTTTCGATCTCTTCAGCCGCTGTTTCATCAATAATTGTAGCCGCTTTCACAATGATTTTTCCAGAAAGAGGGTTTTTAATATCTGTAGAGGCCGAACGTCCCAGAACCCGCTCTGCCAGAGACACCACGACATCCGCGCCGCTCATCACGGCCTTCATCGTAATTGCCTGCTTGGTACCACAATCAAATTCGGTAATCACGGCATCCTGTGCCACGTCAACCAGACGGCGGGTCAGATAGCCGGAGTTTGCCGTTTTCAAAGCCGTATCAGCAAGACCTTTCCGTGCCCCGTGTGTAGAGTTGAAATATTCCAGAACCGACAGACCTTCTTTAAAGTTCGAAATAATCGGCGTTTCAATGATCTCGCCAGACGGCTTGGCCATCAAACCACGCATACCGGCAAGCTGGCGAATCTGAGCCGCAGACCCCCGCGCACCTGAATGCGCCATCATATAAACAGAATTCAGAACCCCGCCCGTAATATCGGAAATTCCTTTCATCATCGCATCAGCCACGTCATCCGTACATTTTGACCAGATATCAATGACCTTATTATATTTCTCGCCTTTGGTAATAAGGCCATCCATATATTGCTGCTCGAATTCCTTGACACGATCCTGCGCTTCACCCACGAGCTTCTGTTTAGCCTCGGGAATCACAAGATCATCCTTACCAAAGGAAATGCCGGCAATACAGGCATATTTAAAGCCAAGTTTCATCATGCGGTCACAGAAAATAACCGTCTCTTTCTGGCCACAATAACGATACACAATATCAATAATCGAGGAAATTTCCTTTTTCGTTAAAATTGTATTGATCAGGCTCAATGGCACATCCTTATTGCGTGGCAATAATTCAGCAATCAGCATCCGGCCTGGTGTAGATTCTACAATTTCCGTTTTGGCATTTCCTTCGGAATCAACGCCCTGATAGCGACATTTGATTTTAGCATGAAGCGAGACAACCCCTTCTGTCAGCGCATGCTGGATTTCTCCTGCGCCACGGAATATCATACCCGCGCCCGGCTCGTTATCAAGCGCGATGGTCAGATAATATAAACCCAGAACAATGTCCTGTGTGGGCACAATAATCGGCTTGCCGCTCGCCGGGCTGAGAATATTATTCGTTGACATCATCAGACAGCGTGCTTCGAGTTGTGCCTCAATAGAAAGCGGCACGTGGACAGCCATCTGGTCACCGTCAAAGTCGGCGTTAAAGGCTGTACAAACCAGCGGATGAAGCTGGATTGCCTTACCTTCAATCAGTATAGGCTCGAACGCCTGAATCCCCAGCCTGTGCAAAGTTGGCGCACGGTTGAGCATGACCGGATGCTCGCGAATGACTTCTTCAAGAATATCCCAGACTTCCGGACGTTCTTTTTCAACCATTTTCTTCGCGGCTTTGACCGTTGTTGCCATACCGTAGATTTCAAGCTTATGGTAAATAAAAGGCTTAAACAGCTCCAGTGCCATTTTCTTGGGAATCCCGCACTGATGCAATTTCAGTTCTGGTCCGACCACGATCACGGAACGACCGGAATAATCAACGCGCTTTCCAAGAAGATTCTGACGGAAGCGGCCTTGCTTGCCTTTGAGCATATCGGACAAGGATTTCAGGGGACGCTTGTTCGCACCGGTAATGACACGGCCACGGCGGCCATTATCAAACAGCGCATCAACGGATTCCTGCAACATACGCTTTTCATTTCGTACGATAATATCAGGCGCACGCAATTCGATCAGACGTTTCAAACGGTTGTTCCGGTTAATTACCCGGCGATACAGATCATTCAGATCAGATGTCGCAAAACGCCCCCCATCCAGAGGAACAAGCGGACGCAGTTCCGGCGGAAGAACGGGAACAACGTCCAGAATCATCCATTCCGGGCGTGTGCCGGACTCGATAAAAGACTCCAGCAGTTTAAGACGCTTGACCAGTTTTTTACGCTTGGCTTCCGAAGAAGTATCACGCAGATCTTCTTCAACTTTTTCTTTTTCCTTCTCAAGATCTTTTCCAACCAGAATTTCCTTGAGCGCTTCGGCACCGATGCCGGCACGGAAGGTTTCATCACCATATTCATCCTGCGCATCGGCATATTCCTCTTCGGTGAGAAGCTGGAATTCTTTCAGTGCGCTCATCCCCGGATCAAGCACAATATAGGATTCAAAATAAAGAACCTTTTCCAGTTCTTTCAATGTCATATCCATCATCAGGCCAATCCGGCTCGGCAATGATTTGAGGAACCAGATATGCGCGACCGGCGATGCCAGCTCAATATGCCCCATGCGCTCGCGGCGCACTTTGGTCAGCGTCACTTCAACATGGCATTTTTCACAGATAATGCCTTTATATTTCATGCGCTTATATTTGCCGCACAGACATTCATAATCTTTAATCGGCCCAAAAATCTTGGCACAGAACAAACCGTCTTTTTCGGGTTTAAATGTCCGGTAATTGATTGTTTCCGGTTTTTTTACTTCACCAAAAGACCAGCTATTGATCTGCTCCGGACTCGCAATCGAAATCCGGATTGAATCAAAAGACTGCGGCCCTGTTGGCTGGCCGAAAAGATTCATTAGTTCGTTCATGTCTGTACTTCCTTTTTCAAACTATCATTCTCTTTTTATCGCTCTCCCGATAAAGACCGGGATTATCACACTTTATTTTATACCAAGCATATAGACTTAAAAATTATCTTCACAATCCATTCCCCTACATCCTCGCGATTTCATTTCAAATGACAGAACACACAGAAAACACCAAAAGATCTGTTTCATTGCGCGAGTTCTATCATAAATACTTAACTTCCGCTGCCTGTACTGCCTTGTTTCATATCAACATTCAGTCCCAGCGCCCGCAATTCTTTTACAAGAACGTTAAAGCTCTCCGGGATACCGATCTCGAAATTATCCTCACCACGGACAATCGCTTCATAAACTTTGGAGCGACCAGCCACATCATCGGATTTAACCGTCAGCATTTCCTGCAAGGTATAGGCTGCGCCGTAAGCCTGCAATGCCCAGACCTCCATTTCCCCGAAACGCTGGCCACCAAACTGGGCTTTCCCGCCCAGAGGCTGCTGCGTGACCAGAGAGTAAGGCCCGATAGACCGTGCGTGAATTTTATCATCTACAAGGTGATGCAGTTTCAGCATATAGATATAACCGACCGTTACCGGACGGTGGAACTTATCACCCGTCAGACCGTCAATCAGTGTAACCTGACCCGTTGTGTTTAGACCGGCTTTTTCCAGCAACTCATTAATGTCCGGTTCGTGCGCACCGTCAAAGACCGGTGTTGCCATCGGCACACCGCTACGCAGATTATTGGACATTTCCACGAGCTGCTTTTTATCAAGCTTGGTGACTTTTTCATCATATTCCTTGTCACCATAAACCGCTTTCAATTTCGTATTCAGATCTTTCATTTCAGAATCCGATGGATTGGACACATCCTTGAAGCTATCAATCATCTCGCCAATCTGTTTGCCAAGCGTTGCAGAAGCCCAGCCCAGATGAGTCTCCAGAATCTGCCCCACATTCATCCGGCTCGGTACGCCCAGCGGATTCAGCACGATATCAACCGGTGTGCCATCTTCCAGATAAGGCATATCCTCCATTGGCATAATCCGCGAAACAACCCCTTTGTTACCATGACGGCCTGCCATTTTATCGCCAGGCTGCATTTTCCGTTTTACAGCCACAAAGACCTTGACCATTTTCATCACGCCCGGAGGCAGCTCATCCCCCCGCTGAAGCTTTTCAACCTTACTTTCAAAACGGTGTTTGAGGGCATCAACAGCATCATCAAATGTTTTCGAGAAAGCTTCGATTTCCGCCATACGGTTTTCGTCCTGCACCGCAATTTGACGCCACAAACCGCGTTTGACACTTTCCAGATCGGAAAGCTCGATTTTTGCGCCTTTTTTGATCTTCATATCCTTGGAACCGGACGCATAAACCTGTCCGACCAGAAGCTCCTGCATATGGCTATAAAAACCATCTTCCAGAATTGCGCGCTCATCATCGCGGTCTTTGGCAAGACGTTCAATCTCTTCCTGTTCGATCGCCATCGCACGGGCATCCTTGTCAACGCCGCGCCTGTTAAACACACGCACCTCGACAATGGTTCCCACCGCGCCCGGGGGAAGACGCAACGATGTATCTTTCACATCCGCTGCTTTTTCACCAAAAATAGCCCGCAACAGCTTTTCTTCCGGAGTCATCGGCGATTCGCCTTTTGGCGTGACCTTACCGACAAGAATATCACCGGGGCCAACTTCCGCACCAATATGCACAATTCCGGCCTCGTCGAGATGCTTAAGAGCCTCTTCACCAACATTCGGGATATCACGGGTTATTTCTTCTGTGCCAAGCTTGGTATCCCGCGCCATCGCCTCGAATTCCTCAATATGAATTGAAGTAAAGACATCTTCGCGCACAATCCTCTCGGACAGCAGGATGGAATCCTCAAAATTATAACCCTGCCACGGCATAAAGGCGACAAGGACATTCCGCCCCAGTGCCAGTTCCCCGAACTGTGTCGAAGGACCATCGGCAATGATATCGCCTGCCTTGATCTGATCACCCACTTTTACAAGCGTTTTTTGCAACATGCAGGTATTCTGGTTGGAACGCTGGAATTTATGCAGCTTATAAATATCAACAACAGGCTCTCCCACTTTCATCGACTCAGTGGCCTGAATCACGATCCGTGTAGCATCAACCTTGGTCACGATACCCGTACGGCGTGCCGTTACAGCCGCGCCGGAATCCCGTGCCACAGTTGCTTCCATCCCCGTACCTACCAGTGGCGCATCCACTTTCAACAAAGGAACAGCCTGCCGCATCATGTTCGAGCCCATCAAGGCGCGGTTGGCATCATCATTCTCAAGAAACGGAATAAGACTTGCGGCCACAGAAACAATCTGTTTCGGCGATACGTCCATATATTCAATCGTATCCGATGTTGCCATCAAATTGTCGCCACCTTTACGGCAAGACACCAGATCCGCCTGGAAAGCACCACTTTTATCCAATGCTGAGTTTGCCTGCGCAATCGTATAACGCGCCTCTTCCATCGCAGACATATAAATCACTTCATCCGTCACCTTACCATTCACCACTTTTCTGTACGGACTTTCGATAAAACCGTACTGGTTGATACGGGCAAAAGTAGACAATGAGTTAATCAGGCCAATATTTGGCCCCTCCGGTGTTTCAATCGGACAAATCCGTCCATAATGGGTTGGATGCACGTCGCGCACCTCAAAACCGGCACGCTCCCTTGTCAAACCACCGGGTCCCAATGCTGACAAACGACGTTTATGGGTAATCTCGGACAAAGGATTTGTCTGATCCATAAATTGTGACAATTGCGAAGAGCCAAAAAACTCACGAACAGCGGCTGCAGCCGGTTTTGCATTAATCAAATCATGTGGCATATAAGTATCAATATCAACCGATGACATACGCTCGCGAATCGCACGTTCCATCCGTAATAGACCAACACGCACCTGGTTTTCCATCAGCTCACCGACCGACCGGACACGACGATTACCAAGATTGTCAATATCATCAACCTCGCCAAGGCCATCTTTCAAACCATGAAGATATTTTAAAATGGCCAAAATATCGTCTTTGCGCAAGACACGCACCTGATCATCACATTCCAGATCAAGACGGGAATTCATTTTCACACGCCCGACCGGAGACAGATCATAACGTTCTGGGTCAAAAAATAGTGAGTCAAATAGCGCCTCGGCAGATTCAACCGTTGGCGGCTCACCCGGACGCATGACACGGTAAATATCAATCAGTGCCTCTTCCCGTGTATCGCATTTATCAATTTCCATTGTATTCCGGACGTAAGGTCCTACGTTCAGATGGTCAATAGCCAGAAGCGGAAGCTCTGAAACATTCATCTCGCTTAATGTAACAAGATCACCTGCTTCAATTTCATGGCCGGCATCAAAAAGGACCTGTCCGGTTTTTTCATCAAAAATATCAACGGCCAGATACTGGCCAATTAACTGCTCATCCTGAACAAGCATCTCTTTCAGACCTTTTTCAGCAAGTTCCTTGGCTTTGCGCATCGTAATTTTTTCACCGGCCTCAAGAACAATTTTGCCATTCTTTGCGTCAATCAGGTCGTAACTCAGCTTGACACCACGCAGGCGCTCTCCGTCAAAGGCTGTTTTCCAGCCTTTTTTATCACTGCTATAAACAATTTTATTATAAAAGACTCCAAGAATTTCCTCGTTGGACATTCCCTGAATCATCAGCGGATCAATTTCCTGATCATTTTCTTCACATTTGGCGCGATATGCCGCTGTTTCCGCAGAATCAAGAGCCCGCAACATTGTGGTCACCGGCAATTTACGGCGACGATCAATACGCACATTCATATGATCTTTGGCATCAAATTCAAAATCAAGCCAGGAACCACGGTAAGGAATCACACGCGATGTAAACAGATATTTGCCAGAGGCATGAGTTTTTCCGCCATCGTGATCAAAGAACACACCAGGAGACCGATGCATCTGCGATACAATCACCCGCTCGGTACCATTAACAATAAATGTCCCTTCATCCGTCATCAGGGGCATATCAACCATATAGACATCCTGCTCTTTAATATCACGGATTGAGCGCAAGCCCGTATCCTCATCAACATCAAAGACAGACAGGCGCAACGTAACGCGCAACGGCGCCGCATAGGTAATGCCCCGCTGACGACATTCGTCCGTATCATATTTCGGTGTTTCAAGCTCATATTTCACATAGTCAATTTCAGCCTTATCCGAGAAGTCCTTAATCGGAAAAACAGAAGTCAAAACTTCATGAAGACCCTGCATCTTACGATCATCTGCAGAGAGATCCGATTGAAGAAACAGCTCATAAGACTGGCGTTGCACTTCTATAAGATTTGGCATTTCGGCAACTTCACGGATTTTCCCGAAGGATCTACGAATCCGCTTGCGCCCCGTAAAGCTGTCGACATCATTTGCAGGCTTGAAAGCTTCGGGAGTCGATTTTTTATTTCCTGAGGCTTCCATGACGTCCTTATCCGCAGCTTTTGCTTTTGATGTTGATTTATCTTTTTTTGATGTGCTCATTTGTTTTTCCTACCTTCACCCAATCGGCCTTTATAAAGACCTGATTCAAATACGACTTTTAAACATGGCATTACCGCCTCAAGGTTCCCTGCTAAAGAACCGAAGCGGTAAAATTATGATCTTAAAGAATGATAAGACCCTATATGTGAAATAATTGCTGTCACACTCATCCCGGCTACAATTGCGTGTGTTATATGACGCAAAGATAACGCAATGTCAATATTTTTATTGCGCTTGCTTTTTATACGTACTTTTATACGTAGATTACATCACAAAGAACTCAAGGCCTGCCCCGGCAATAACCGGGACATCTTATGCCTTTAGACCTTTACTCCAAACAGTAAAAAACCGCAAAGAGTAAACATAGAGCTGATGACTTACTTCAGCTCGACTGTAGCGCCGACAGCTTCAAGCTGTGCTTTAAGTTTATCAGCTTCGTCCTTTTTCAGACCTTCTTTCAAAGGTTTCGGTGCGCCCTCAACCAGATCCTTGGCTTCTTTCAGACCTAGACCTGTAATCGCACGAACTTCTTTAATGACAGAAATTTTGTTTCCGCCAGCATTCGCAAGAATAACATCAAATGTGTCTTTTTCTTCCGCAGCCGCCGCGCCGCCTCCGGCAACAGCCGCAACAGCAACAGGTGCCGCAGCAGAAACACCCCATTTTTCTTCCAGCAATTTTGCCAGATCAGCGGCTTCCATCACCGTCAATGCCGACAAATCTTCAACGATTTTTTCAATATTAGCAGCCATAGTACTTCTCCTTTTTAATAGTAATAGCCTTTGTTAATCTTAAAACCCTTATTGACCCTTGGTCGCATACGCACTAACAACACGTGCCAGCTGCGCAGCAGGTGCAGAAACCACGCCCACAATTTTCTGTGCCGGAGCCTGAATCAGACCGATCAATGTTCCACGTAGTTCATCAAGGCTTGGCAGTTTCGCCAATTGCTCGACGGCCGCAGAATCCAGGATCTGAGCACCCATCGCACCACCGATAATAACCAATTTCTTATGAGTTTTGGCAAACTCATAAATCGCTTTCGCAACAGCCGGATCCTGTGAAGAGGCAATACCGACCGGCCCCACCAACATGCCGGATAAGCCAGCAATCTGCGTTCCTTCCAGAGCCCTTTTCGCAAGCTTGTTTTTGGCAACCTTGAATTTCGCGCCTGTTTCTCTGATCTTTATGCGCAATTCCGTCATCTCGGCAACAGTCAATCCTGAATACTGCGCGATGACAAAGATCTCGTTTCCAGCAAAATTCTGCTTATACCCTTCAACTTCATGCTCTTTTTGTACGCGGCTCATAGGCATCGCATATCTCCTCAAAAATCTTGTACGGCCATATAGAATGGCATTAAAAAAGGATGCTACCGCATCCGGTGCATCCTATCCAAAAACAAAAATAACCGCGCCTTAAAAAAGCTTTTGTTTTTCACTTGTCTATACAGGACTTATATCCGTTCATCACGGACACCTGTAGTCTTGGACAGGAACTACTGGCGTTTCTATAGAATGAAACCCTCACCGTCAAGCTTTTTTTTACAAAATTCGCATTGACAGCCCCACACACCCTATGTAACGATTTTTTCAATAATCACAATATTGACAAAGACTAGAATCAATGGTTACAAAACCTGTAGCAAAAGCAGAATATAATAAAAGCGCAAAAGCACAGGAAGCCGCAGCACAACTGCCAAAAATGGATCTGGATGCTCAAAATCTGGCTGGTTTAATCTACGGGCTACGCAAGAAAAATAAAGCAGGACATGGAACAGAATTTCATAAATTCAGACATTTCCAAAATGGCATTGATGATCCCCGTAAAATCGACTGGAAATCCTCTGCCAAAAACAGGGATCGTGATGGAAATGATATTCTTTTTCTGCGTAACAGGGAAATGGAAGTCGCGCAAAATATATATCTCTGGCGGGATGTAAGCGCTTCAATGGATTTTAAGGCTCCTGCTGAACTCTTTGCCAATCCCCCCGCTTATACAAAAAGAGAGGCTGCAGATATTCTGTTACTGGCCGCAGCCTATCTTGCTGTAAAAACCGGAGAGCATTTTGCGCTGCTTGGCGGAAATACAGCTCTCAACGGTAACAAACCTGCTATTGAGCGCATGAAACTTGAAATGGAGCATGGTTTAAGATCAGCAGACCCTCATGATATCCCGAAGCTCCCTATCCATCGGGGCAAACCTCTTCTTCCGGGTAGTCATGTTTTTATATTCAGCGACTTTCTATGTCCGCTTCAGGAGATTGCCGCCATGATCGACAACTTGCATTATTCCGGTCTTAAAGGTCATATGATTCAAATCCTTGATCCGGCTGAAATAGAGTTCCGCTATCAGGGGAAAGTTAATCTGAAGGGACTGGAAAATGAATCTCCCTGCCTTATCTCCAATGGCCAGACATCCCGACATGAAATAGAGCAGCGAATCCACCAGCATGTTCATGACATTGAACAGATGGTCAAGAACATCCCCGGCTGGAATTACAGCACTTACATTACCGACCAGCCACTTTATGAAGCCATGCTACCGCTCTATGGATTACGGGCATCGCGGATGCCAAAACCGACACAGAATTTCAGCACACCATCAAAGTCCTAAACCCATGTTGCAATAATCAATAACACGACCCCTGCTGCCACAAGCAGACCTGCCAGAGGTTTTGCCGTATCCTTCTCAAGCCGTAATTCATGATACCACATCAACCAGACAGGTACGAGCGCTGCCAGCAGACTTGTATAACCGGGATTAGGCGCAAAAACGACACTCACAACAAATGTGAGATACGCCATCGCCGAGAAAACACCGGTCATCGTGCCCGCTTTCATCATGGGTACAGCCACCAGCCCTGCATTTGCCCTGCCTTTAAGCAACAAAACAACACCAATAACAATTGTCATGACAATGTAATTCACCAGAACAAAAGACAGCGCAGCAGGCACAAGCTGGTTTACAGGAATAACCATTTTTGTAACCACCCCCGCCACCGCATAGGTAACCGCAACAGGCGCAACGACAAGAAAAACAGGCCAGGTCATATCAGAACGCCGCAAAAAGAAAAGAGCCGCAATAACCAGTGCAAAAGCGCTCATAACACCCACCGTCATCACCATATTCTGCGCATAATAGTCAATCATATACTCATTGACCGCGATCCAGATCAAGGCCGCAAATGTTGCCTCAAATGGAATTGAAATACCCGCAATACGCCCTTTATTCATCGAAGACAGATTGAGCTGGATAATGACGCCAACAGACAAAATCATGGCAACAAGAAATGCGGCCAGATAAAAATTAACGTCCGCCGGCCAATCCATAAAGGGTGTAAAAGGCAGCAGAACCAGAACTGCCACACTGGCATGCCAGAAAGAAAGTTGCCAGCCATCAACCTTATAAACCCGGTTGATCTCAGCAAAAAAAGCCCGAAATAGACTGTGAAAAATTCCGAAAATTGCCCAATACATTGTAAAAATCCTGTTTTGAAAAATAAAGACCCCCATTCTACACAGAACAGGGGTCTTTGAAAAACCGAAAACATCACTTTATTTGTTTTCAGGTAAAAATTAAATTTAGGCTGCTTTTTTATCCTGCGATGAAAAAGCCATCAGGTCGATTTTAATTCCGGCACCCATTGTCGAGCTTACAGTCACTTTTTTCATATAAGTTCCTTTAGCGCCCGAGGGTCTCACCCGCATAATTTCACGAACCAGAGCGACAATATTTTCTGATAATTTTTTATTATCAAAACTTGCCTTACCAACCCGCGCATGGATAATCCCTGCTTTCTCGGCACGATACTCAATGGCGCCGCCTTTAGCCGCTTCAACAGCTTTGGTAACATCCGGCGTGACAGTACCGAGCTTTGGATTTGGCATCAAACCCTTAGGACCCAGAATTTTACCAAGCTGACCCACAAGCGGCATCATATCCGGTGTGGCAATACAGCGGTCAAAATTCATTTCACCGCTTCTGATTTTTTCAGCTAGATCTTCTGCCCCGACGATATCAGCACCGGCAGCCTTGGCTTCCTTGGCTTTTTCGTCCTTGGCAAACACCGCCACACGGACAGTTGATCCTGTCCCATGGGGAAGAGCAAACATGCCACGAACAGCCTGATCGGCGTGACGGGGATCAACATTCAGATTAACGGCAATCTCGATTGTTTCATCAAATTTGCGCTGTTTTGCTGTCTCTTTCAGAATCTTGACGGCATCATCAACCGCATAAAATTTCTCTCGGTCAACTTTTGCGTAAGCATCTTTCATTTTTTTTGTTGTTTTCATCGTTTAACCCTCCAGCACTTCTACGCCCATGGAGCGTGCCGAGCCGACAATAATCCGTGCGGCCGCATCAATATCATGCGCATTCAAATCTTCCATTTTCTCTTCGGCAATCTGTCTGATCTGTTTCATTCCCAGCGTTGCAACCATATCGCGACCCGGCATTTTCGATCCTACCTTCAATTTGGCAGCTTTTTTAATGTAATAACTTGCCGGTGGTTTTTTACAGATAAAGTCGAAAGAGCGATCTTCATAAACAGTGATAATAACAGGAATAGGAATGCCCTTGCTGTCTTCTGTTTTTTTATTAAAGGCATTACAGAAATCCATAATTGCCACGCCTTTTTGCCCGAGAGCGGGACCCACAGGCGGGGAAGGATTTGCAGCACCTCCCGTAATCGTAAGTTTGATATAACCTTTTATTTTTTTTGCCATTTTTGGCCTCCGTTTACTTTTAAATGTGTCAGTATGAACGAGGATCGTGGTACAGCTCCGGCTGGTCTTAACCGGAAAGCCTCCCACAAATTTTCTTACAAGTGGCGCGGAAGATAGCGCCATATGCCCTTAAATACAAGCTTTTTCTTCATCTGTCAGAATACGACAAATAAATAGAATTAAGAACTGGCGGGCTGTTTATATGAATTATATAATAGGCATTAAAAAAAATGCACAAACCAGCGAATGAACGTGAAAGAACAAGACCATGTCCGCGCCCACAATCCTTGCTATTGATCAGGGAACCAGCAGCTCCCGCGCCATTATTTTTTCTAAAACAGGGGAAGCCCTTGCCATCCGGCAAAAGGAACTGTCACTGCATTACCCGCAAAATGGCTGGGTGGAGCAAAACCCTGATGATATCTGGAACGATACATTAGAGGTTTGTCGTGCGGTTATAGAGAGTGGCGGTGAACAAGCCGCTGCGATTGCCGCCATCGGTATCACCAACCAGCGTGAAACAACCATTCTATGGGATCGAAAAACCGGGAAGCCCGTCTATAATGCGATCGTCTGGCAGGATCGCCGGACGGCTGAAAAATGCAAACAACTCAAAGAATCCGGGCATGAGCCTCTAATAAGAGAACGCACCGGACTCTTGCTTGATCCCTATTTCTCGGCAACAAAAATAAGCTGGATTCTTGACAATATTGACGGCGCACGGAGCCGTGCCCAAAAAGGGGATCTGGCCTTTGGTACAGTAAATACATGGCTTCTCTGGAATCTGACGGGCGGAAAAATCCATGCCACCGATGCCACAAACGCCGCCCGGACAATGCTATTTAATATCAGAACACAGCAATGGGATCCGGACTTACTGGGCATATTCGATATTCCGCCGCAAATTCTGCCTGAAGTCAAAGACAATATCGCGGATTTCAGGCAAAGCCTTCCAGCCCTGCTCGGGCGCACTATTTCCATCGGCGGCATGGCAGGAGATCAACATGCGGCGCTGGCCGGGCAAGCCTGCTTTGAAAAGGGCATGGTCAAAGCCACCTACGGAACAGGTTGCTTTGCGCTGATGAATATCGGGCAGGAATTTCGTGAATCACAGAACCGTCTTCTGACAACGCCAGCCTATCGTATCAACGGCAAGACCACTTACGCCATTGAAGGCTCCATTTTTTCAGCAGGAACCGCCATCCAGTGGCTGCGCGACGGATTAGGGCTGCTTGAGAACGCAGCAGAGAGCGAAAACATGGCGAGTGCTGTTGCAGATAATAACGGCGTTTACTTTGTCCCGGCGTTTACCGGACTCGGCGCGCCCTATTGGAACCCCCATGCCCGTGCCATGATTTCCGGCCTAACAAGAGAAAGCAACGCCAGCCATATTGTTCGTGCCGCGCTAGAAGCGCAAGGCTTCCAGACAAGGGATTTAATGAAGGCTATGGAGGCCGATACGGGATTTGATGCCAACGTCATTCGCGCCGATGGTGGCCTGACCGCCAATCATTTTGTGTGCCAGTTTATCGCCGATATGATTGATAAACCTCTGGAAATTCCAGAAAACACGGAAACCACAGCCTGGGGGGCTGCCTGTCTTGCCGGATTACAGGCAGGAATTTTTCAGGATTTTGAAGACATAAAAAAACGATGGCGCTGCCACAGAGAATACACCCCGCAGCTTGACACAGAATCACAGGAAATTCTTTACGAGGGATGGCAAAAAGCGGTGGCGCGCTGCGTTCTCTAGGGCAAAAACACAGAAATTGAAATAAGAACGAGGAGTAACCCGGATCAAATGGTTTTTGCTCTAACGAACACAGCTCTGATTTGTATAATCATAAGAACAGGACGGCATCGTACAAAAATACTCTTCATATACCGTATTGAAATCTTTTCTTTCAACAGTAACGCCTGTTGGAATAATCTGGGAATCTGCACAATCTCCGGCGATAACGGGGATAATATGGGTAACAATCGGATCAACTTCGTACCGAACAGTATCAGCAGAATTAAATGTGATCGGATTCTCCGTATTTAACACATAATAATTGGGCTGCTGGTTATAGGCTTCCGCGATAGACGGCGTGATTTCTGCAGGCTGCACACAGGCCGCAAGCGTCGGCGGAAAAATACGGGGATCACCAAGCGCATAGGTCGGAAAATCATAAAATCCATCATAAGCTATGATATTGGGATCCTGCTCGTCCATAAAATTCATACAACGGGCGAGCTGCCAGACAAACCCCATGGCATCACAATTATAATCCCCGTAAACCGGGGGTGGCGTATTGGGCGCGGTTGTCCGTCCGCCAAGATACGTATGAATAAAATTGGACTGTAAATAATCAATCAGCGGAAAAAAGCTTGTCTGGATAATCGCAATATCAAGAGATGTCCCGCTATTACTGCTGATCGGCCCCCAATTGGGATAATCGGTTATTTCTGAAAATTCATGTCCTTCCCCGATAGCAACCTTCGCCAGAAGCTGGTCAAAGCAGCTATATTCAAGGACACTGTCGGGTCGGAAAACCAGACTGGCATTCTGTGCAACACGGCGCTGCCCCTGCAACCAGGCTTTTGATTCAATCGCATCCATAACCTGAGGATCACAGCTTGACTGTGCTTTCGCCAGTCCCGACAAAAAACAAATGCAAAACATGGCAATTACAGCATATTTTACAGAAAATACTTTCACAGCCCTTTATCCCGATTCTATCCTGATCACTCTCTTTATAGAATATTACTATATTCTTTTTATTGTAACAGTAATTTTGCTTCTTGAGAAATAAGCGCAATATTATCAATATTTTTCTTAAGAAAAAGCAGCCAGAAACTCAAATGCTTCCCATGTTCTTGGCTGCCAGATGTCTTTGCATACTCTCGATAACTCCAAGGCAGCCTTCACGGCGCACTATCTTGATTCATATCAGGTTCTGCAGGAATTTTCCAGAAGGATTATTTCCCGCTCAATCGGCAAGGACGACATCACCTATAAAAAATTATATTATGGATACTAAAGTGTCATGCGCCAAAAAAATAAAAAATTAGGCGGCCTTAGATTTTTTTCCGGCAACATCCATTACTGTCTCGACATGACCAGAAACTTTCACATTTCGCCATATTTCAAGAATCTTCCCTTCTTCATCAATCAGGAACGTCGAACGGTCAATGCCCATATACTTACGGCCATACATACTTTTTTCAACCCAGACACCGTATTTTTTACAAACATCTCCGCTTTCATCAGAAACCAGCGGAAAATTCAGATTATATTTTTCTTTGAATTTATCATGTTTTTGAGCGCTGTCTTTTGAAATTCCAATAATTTGTATATCCTGCTGACTGAACAAGATCATATTATCACGGAAATCACAGGATTCTTTAGTACAGCCTGGCGTATCATCCTTGGGATAAAAATACAGAACAACCTTCTTGCCCTTGAGGGCTGCGAGGCTTATTTCATGATTATGATCGGCAGGAAGGGTAAAATCAGGTGCTGGATCCCCCACTTTCAATTTGTCGCTTGCGCTGAATGCTGTCATTGTAGAAAAAACCTTTCTCTTCTTTTTTCAGAGATTAAAATGGATATTATAATAACCAAATCAAGATAAACAGCAGATTTTCATGAAAAAAAAGATAGCCACCCTATGTTCGCGGACAATGCTTGTCTTTCTTGAGGCTCTTGCCGCTCTTACCGGATTCATGTTTTTGATAGGCGGGATATTGATCTGGCGGTTAATGACCGGCTCTGTGGATGCCAGTTTTGCAAAAGACTATATCGAAAGCGCTTTGCATGACCCTGTAAATGGCTATAGCGTTTCATTGGAAAAAGTTCACGTAAACTGGCCGGATTTGCGGGGTCCTGTTCAGCTGAGCCTCTCCAATGTTGATCTTATAAAAAACAACGTCACGATTCTGGAGATTGAAAATCTTTCTCTGGGTCTTGCCACCCGTTATCTTTTTATAGGAGTCATAGAGCCTGTCACTATTGTGTTGCAACACCCAACGCTCAATTTAATACGAACTGAAAAAAATGAAATCCGGCTTAGTCTAGAAGAGAACACCCAACCTGAAAAAATAGAAGAATCTGTAGAAGATGAACAAGAACCTTTGGCACGGATTATCGCCCTCCTTTCCAAACCGGAAAAAAGTGTTGACAGGCGCTCTCCGCTAAATAAGCTGCAGACCTTGCAAATAAAAGAAGCAAAGATGGTGATGACGGACTATCGCCTCGGTGTCACATGGTTTCTATCGCCGCTGGATCTTCGTTTTTCTCGTGACGAACAGGGGCTGGCTGTCACAGCCAACGCCGAGATGTCCGGAACCGACAACCGCATTTCGCGTGTTCAGACAGACATTATCTATCGCCGGAAGCAAGAGGATTTTATTGCCAATATCCACTTACAGGATTTTGACCCCCGCATAGTATCCCGGAAAATCAGAAAACTATCCTGGTTTAATGACCAGAATACAATGCTAAACGGCAATGTTGAGCTGGTTTTTGATACAGATTTTCATATCCGTAAAGCTGCCATGTCCCTTTCTTCCATGGATGGGTTGCTTGTTTTAAAAGAAGTCTACGATGCTCCGCTTCCTTATGAAAATATTCTTCTGGAAGCATCCTATGACGAAGAACAAGGGATTGCGGCAGTTCAGGATCTCTCGATCAGAACAAAAGGGGTAACATTTTCAGTTTCCAGCACTGCAAAAATTGACGGGGAGGACTATAATATCCCTGTCACGATCAGAATTCCTAATTTACCGCAGGATCATATTTCACCGCTCTGGCCGGATTCTTTACGCGAAGATGGTGCCGCCATCTGGCTCACGCAGCATCTATCAAAGGGCAGACTCTATGATATTGTCGCGAATTTCAATGTCAGGGCAGAGAAAAAAGAAGATCTCTGGGCTCTTGATGTCAACCGGATTACAGGCGATTTTATGCTTGAAAATATGGATATAGATTACCGGAAGCCGCTCGCTCCCGTAATGGCGGCACACGGAAAAGGTCGATTTGAAAACGACACCCTTCGTATTGATTTAAATGATGGCATGATAAATGGCCTTACATTGGAAGAAGGGACGGTCATTCTTGACAAGATCATGGAGGGGAATGGCCATGCTAAAATAAATACAAAACTAAACGGATCGTTGCAAAATGTTCTGACCTTTATCGAGCCGGAGCCTATCGGCATGAACGAAGAAAAGCTCGGGTTAAAAATTGCTGATGTCAAAGGACAGGCACAACTTGATATTAATGTTTCATTTCCCACCATCAAGGACTTGCTGGCCGAACAGGTTGTTGTGAAAGTCGATGGAACACTGGATGATGTTTTATTACCAGATATTGTAAAGACCCTTGACCTCACTGGCGGCCCTCTTGACTTAAACGTTGCCGGCGGTGCCGCGCAAATCAGCGGTAAAGCAAAACTTGATGGCCGGAATATTGATTTCAAATGGAAAGAATATATCAGTCCCGAAGGCAAGGATTTTGCCAGTCAGGTCACAGCCGCTTTTATTGCCGATCCCGGACTACGCCAAAGTTTTGGCATCGGACTTGAGGACTGGCTTGAAGGCAGTTTCCCTGTCTCCATGACATATACAGAATATGGCAACGGGAAGGCTGTTGCCGATATCGCGGCGAGTCTCACAGCAGGAAACCTTATGATTGCGCCCCTGAATTATAAAAAGAAAATCGGCGAAAACGGCGTTGCAACCTGTAAAATTTTATTCCTGAACGGCCTTGTGCAGAACGTGCAGAATCTGGCCGTTAAAACAGCCCGCTTGCAGATTGATAACGCACAATTTAAATTTGATACAATCAAAAACGAAACTGCACTACGGCAAGGCGCCATCCCCCGATTTTCTCTTGATGAAAACAAACTGTCTATCGACTTTGAAATTGGGCAAAGCGATCTATTGAAATTATCTGTAAAAGGTCGTTTTTTTGACGCACGACCCTTCCTTGGTGACAAGAAGAAAAAAGAACCCCGTGACGGTTCGCCTTTGATTGTCTCTCTTAATGTTGACCAGATGCGTACCCATACAGGACAAACCGTCAGCAAAGTAAAAGCCTACCTGAATATGAACAGAAAAGGAGATGTTGACCGATTCGAGATGGATGCTGTTGCCGGTAACGGCGCAATTTACTTAAGACTCAAACCGGATGAGCGCGGCATTATGACGATTCAGCTTGAAGCGGATGATGCCGGAGCCGCCCTCAAAGCCTTCAATATGTATGAAAATATAAAAGGAGGAAAACTTGCTTTAAGTGGTGAGGCAACAGGCATTCACAATCGCAACCTCCTGAAAGGTTACACGGAATTAACAGATTTCCATGTTGTCAATGCCCCGGTTCTGGCACAGCTTGTCAGCGCCATCAGCCTGTTTGGTATCCAGCAGCTTCTTGGCGGCGAAGGCATTTATTTTTCACGTCTGGAATCAAACTTTCAATGGGTCATTAATCCCGACGGTGATCAATATGTCATTTCCAATGGAAGGACATCAGGATCAGCACTTGGATTAACTTTTGACGGAAAAATTGATAAAAGCATTGATTTCATAGATATAGAAGGCACGATTGTGCCTGTATCCATGGTCAACGAGCTTATCGGTGGCATCCCGTTGATCGGCGATATTCTCACAGGCGGCGGTGGCGGTATTATTGCCGCTACCTACAAAGTCCAGGGACCCATTAAAAAACCTGAAACCAGCGTCAATCCCTTATCCGCTTTAGCCCCCGGAATTTTACGGACAATATTATTTGAATAAGACTGCCATGTATCACGTGATTTTATTTTCAATTCTGCTATACTTCCCGAGACTTATTTTTAAAAGGAGTTTTAAACTATGAACGGATTTACCATTTTTATTATTATTCTTGGTATTCTCGCTGCTTTCATCATTTCCATTTATAACCGTCTGATTGCGCTGCGCCAGACACGGAAAAATGCTTTTGCCGATATCGATGTCCAGCTTAAATTACGCTACAATCTTGTGCCACAGCTTGTGGAAACCGTCAAAGGCTATGCCGCGCACGAAAAGAAACTTTTGAAAATATTACCGAAGCCCGCGCTGCCATTGGTCAGGCAAGTGCCGGACCGGGCGGCGACAGAATCAAGGCAGAAAATGCCCTTGCCGGTGCTTTGATGAATTTAATGGCCGTTGTGGAAAACTATCCCGACCTGAAAGCCGATCGGAATTTCCAGATTTTAATGAGCGAGCTTTCAGATATCGAGAATAAAATTGCCGCCTCACGCCGCTTCTTCAATAATGCCACGAATGAATTCAATACGGCAGTCCAGCAATTTCCAGCGAATTATATTGCAAAGCATTTTGGCTTTACCGAAGAAGCTTTCTTTGAAATTGAAGAAGATCTTGCCGTGGCTGTCCGAAAAGCACCCGAAATCAGTTTTACGGAGCCTAAAAAAAGCGTTACAAAGAAAGCCTCCTGAGGGCATAGGGGAAGACCGGGATGAGTGCCGTTGGTTTAAAAAGCCAGATCTGGAATAATAACGCCCGTTCTGTTCTTTTGCTCGCATCCTACCCTTTCTGATTGCGTTTATTGTCGGCGCCATCAGTTTTCTGATCGGCTGGGGGATGATGTCTTCCAGCGGACAGGGCGCAAATGAACTCGTTTGGCAACAAAGCCTTCACTTTAGTAAGGATATTCTACACCAGTGGTGGCCGGCGATTGGCACTTTTGTCCTGATCTGGTTTATGATTGCCTATTTTTTTCAGGCACGCATGATCCGTGCGCTCTCCCACGCCCATCCGGTGACACGCGACGAAGAACCGGATCTTTATAATTTACTCGAAAATCTTTGTATTTCACGCGGTATGACAATGCCACGGCTGGAAATTATTGAAACCCATGCCCGCAATGCCTTTGCCAGCGGCATTGATAACAGCAGCTACAGCATTACCGTCACACGCGGCCTGTTGCAATCCCTGCAAAAAGACGAGGTCGAGGCCGTGCTCGGGCATGAGCTGACCCATATCCGGCATGGCGATGTCCGGCTACTGATTATTTCAGTAATTTTTACCGGCATGATCTGTTTTTTTGCGCAAATGGCATGGAGCTCCATCCGTTACAGCCTTTATACTGGCGGACGAAGAAGACGCGATGGCCGCCTGATACTGGCGCTGCTTGCCATTGCCGCTATTCTCTGGATCGGGTATATGGCTACAATGTTTACGCGCTTTGCCCTGTCACGGCGGCGGGAATTTATGGCCGATGCCGGCTCAGTCGAACTCACCAAAAACCCCGAAGCGATGATGCGCGCTTTGCTGCGTATTTCCGGAAAAGATGCCATTCCCGAGGCCACAGATGATATTGCCCTGATGTGTATTGAAAACAGCCGAAAATTTTTTGGCCTGTTCCAGACCCACCCCCCGTTAATGGACAGAATACAGGCTATCTCTACAATAACCGGCACCCCCATTCCTGCTCTCAAACCCGGCTTCCGCGCCGAAGACCCCGAGCGTTTTAAAAATCCGGAAGACAATAACTTCCCCTGGC
>PFTR01000133.1 GCA_002789675.1 Alphaproteobacteria bacterium CG_4_9_14_3_um_filter_47_13
TTTTGTCATATCGGTAGATCCCTTTCGTTTTAATGTCAGAATTCCACCTTAGCAACATGTCCGATTTTCTGGGACCACCTCTATCTTTTAGAAATCGCGGGAGGCTGGGGATGGGATGATTTGAGTTTTGCGCGCTATGTCACGAATGTGTATGATCTTGTTATCGGGATTAATGGCAGCAATTCAATCACAATTGATGATCATTTTTCCAGTCTTCTTCTCGAGACAATACGGGTCAATGATGGTACAGGCGATGTTGATATGACCGCAATGGACTATACCACTTACGGGAACGGCAGCAATAATGTGATTAACGGGATTACGAGCAGTAATTTTAACGGGGGGGCGGTCGCGGATACGCTCTATGGCTATGCCGGAAATGATACGCTCAGTGGTTACAACGGAGATGATATTCTTTATGGTGGCGAGGGGACGGATACGCTTACTGGCGGGAATGGTGATGATATTCTGGATGGCGGTGCGGGGAATGATACGCTCAATGGCCAGACTGATGATGATCTCTATTATTTTTATGCCGGGGGTGGTCTGGATACGGTGAATGAGTCCGGCGGCGTTGATACCTTGTGGATTACTGGCGGCCTGACCATTAATGATATCTCGATGGCCAATGTCAGTACCTATCACGCCAAGCTTGTTGTCACGGCCAGTACCGATGAAATTATACTCAATAATTTACGTCATCCCACGACAGCGTACAGGGTTGATCTTCTCACGTTTGATGACGGGTTTACGGCTGATTTGCCAGGTTATCTGTCATGGATGAACGGAACATCCATTAATGATGTGATTGCCGGCGGGGGGAGCGCCGAGGTTCTGATCGGTTTTGATGGCAATGATACCATGACCGGCGGCGGCGGTGATGATCATGCTCATGGTGGTGCCGGTCATGATAGTGTCGATGGCGGCGCAGGAGCGGATATGCTCTATGGCGGCGCAGGAGATGATACCATTATCGGAGGGACGGAAGATGATATTATGAATGGCGGCGATGGTGTGGATACTGCGGATTATAGTAGTGACGGTGCTGCCGTGACTGTGAATTTGACCACGGGAACAGCAACAGATGGTCATAGTGATAGCGATACTCTGATCAGTATCGAAAACATCACCGACTCCGGTTACAATGATAGTTTAACGGGGGATAGCCAGGATAACCTGATCAATGGCGGCAATGGTAATGACATTTTATATGGTCTGGATGGTCTTGACACCCTGTATGGCGGTGCTGGCGCAGACAGTTTTATTTTTATGGCCGATAGCGCTTTCAATGATGTCGATATTATTGGCGATTTTGATGTCAGTACAGACGATGATATTCTCGACCTGTCTGATTTGCTGGGTCTGTACGATCCCATGACAGATATTATTACTGACTTCATTCAGATTACAACTGCGGGTTCTGACAGTCATGTTTCTGTTGATGCCGATGGCGGCGCGAATAATTTTGTCCAGATTGCGACATTGACCGGTATTACGGGGCTGACTGATGAAGCGGCTTTGGTGACCAGCGGAAATCTTGTGGTTTGATTGGGAGAAAGCGGGCGTTAGCGTTCCAGAAGTGTATAATAAAAATAATAGACATTTCCTGTTTCAAGAAAGCAGGCGGATCTGATGCCATTTAAACTGGCATCCTCGTCACCAAGATCTGCTGTTGCGGCATAGGAAAAACTGCCCTGAAACAGGGTTGTGTCAATATTGGCATCTTGTGGTGGCGCGATACCGCCACTGGTCACCCCCAGTTTTTCGTTGAGCGCCATACATAATGGAAGCGGTACATCTTCGATCATCATGAGTAATTCAACGCAGGAAGAATCTGCTGTACAATCGCGTCCGATTCCCAGCACCTGATTTTGTCCGGTAAAAATCCAGTTTCCCGAACTGGAGGACCAGCTACTTTCAAGTTTTTTATAGGATATCGCGCCGCCTTCCGGTGCAAAAACTTTGCAGCGGTCATTCGTACAATTTGCATTCTCGTTTCCAGAGACAAAAGCGTTATCAAAGCTGATGTCCGTTTCCGAGATGCCGTGACCATAGGTGCGCTGGACACCGCGTTCGACTTTCTGGGCATAGGAAATAATATCAAGCGCCGCAATTTCGGCCTGTTTGTCTGAAAGGCTCGAACTTCCTTGCCGTGCGCCACGCGAAAATGTGAACATCAGCGCTCCGAAAAGGACAACCGAAATCATTACAATGAAAAAAGCGTTCCCTTGCTCTGTATGTCCGATTTTTTTCTGATGCGGCTTAAGAAAACAGGAATGCCTTTTTATAGAATGTATGAATGTCTGAATCCCTGCGTAAAAACCAAGCATATTATTCTTTCACGTCTTCACTGGACTTATCTTTGTTTTTATTTTTGAAGATGGCATCTCTGGTCTGCTTTCCGGCATCGCTCATTATTTTTTCTGTTTCAGGATCAAGCTTAATGGCTTCCGGCGGCGGCGCGGTCTTTGCAGGCGCAGCAGCTTCATTGACTGTATCGGTTTGTAGAACAGGAGAAGAAACCACGGGAGACGTGTCCGGTGTTGCAGGAGCCGGTTTATCTCCCTCAGGCTTTTTCGCAAAAAACCCGAGAGGGCTTGTCATTTCTTTTTTGGTGTCTTCCGGTGCTGTCTGTTCAGGGGACGCGATGGGTTTATCCGTTTTGAACAAAGGAGGAGCAGGCGGTGTTTTCGGGGGCGTTTCTACAGCCTTGTCAGGCGCAGAAGCAGGCGCCGTGGCAGGAGCTTTTATTGCTGTACTTTCAACAACATCATCAAGAGGGTTATTCAACGCATAAACAGCGGCAATTGCTGCCATTCCGCCTTCGGTTTCCGTTTTTCCGGCTTTTTCCGTCATGGCAAGGCATTCGACCATCGCCGTAATTTCATCTTCTGTTTCCAGCGCCACATCGGCTTTCATGGCCGTCCATGTTTTATGCACCATCAGATCACGCACTTTGGTGATAATATCAGCGTGTTTCAGAATATTTTCATCCGGCGGCGGTAAAGAAATATAACGTGCCACCCGCATCGCTTTGGCAAAACCGGGGTTGGAATAGAAAATTTTTGTCTGCATCACAGCCTCGCCAAACGTGATGATTGCCTGCCCTTCGGTAAAACCGCGTAAACCGTCATAGCTCGCACGCGCGCGGAGCTGCATTCCGGCCTGCTGGGTATCGTAGTAAGATCCTGTTCCGCTACCGCCACTGAGCTGAAAACTGGAAGCTTCCATCACGATGGCCGAGCCAACAGTTTTTTCAAAAAATTCTTTGGTCTGGGTCGGATCTTCAAGTTTGCCGAAGATTTTAATATTACAGTTCGCCGTAATAGAGCGGGCTTCTTCCTTGACCCTTTTTTCAAGAGCTGGCAAATCCTGTGCGGCGTAAACAAGACAGAAACCAAGTGACCGCGCCTGTGCCGCCATAACCGCCATACCTTCGGCGGTATAATAACCAACCTCGTCAAACACCACCATAAACGGGGTCGAGGATTGCGTTGGTTTATTTTCAATGACGCTGGCAGATTCACCTTCCACCGTTGCCCCCAAAGCCGACCCCATCATGCCTTTGATTGCCGCCGCAACGATTTTACCCAGATTGGCCGTTTCATCGCTTGATTTTTCCAGTGCAGGAATCAGAACAATCAGGATCCGGCGATTGAGAACAATATCCACCATATCAACATCGGCAGCTTGTGTATCAAAGATATAGCCATACTCATCACCGAGCGATTGCAAAGCGCGGGTGAACTGCATGGATAGATAACCGTGCTGCTGGCTTGCGGTTGTGGTATCATATTGCGGCTGGTCAGGTCCTGGCGGTTTGACCTGTCCCTGATCGTCATAAGCCGCGCCGACAAAACCCGGAAGCGTATCCAGATAACCGTTCAACCCTTCCAGAACTTTCGCAGGAAGCGCTCTATCTCTAGCCAGCTTGATCACATTGGGTAATGTCAAATACTCGCGCAAAGTCCTTACAGAGAGCGGAATATCCTGATGATCACGTTTCCATGTCAATGCCGGCATCACTGAACTTACAAGAGACACCGCCCGTTCTTTCCACATTGCGTTGTCACCTTCACCCGCAGGCATAAGGCTCACGAGCATATTGGTCAGATAGGAAGCCGAACCACCCGAAAAGGGATTCATGGTATTGGACGGGGCGCGGGTATCCGAATTTCCTGTCATGTAATTCAGGACAAACAGATCGTCATCCCGTCCGAAACGCCGCACAAGCGCCGAAAGAGATGACCATAAATCCGTGTCGGCTTTCCCGTCAATATAAACAAAACCGGACGCCCATGTGAGCGCATTGCTCACCATAGATTTTAACCCTTCTGTTTTTCCCGATCCTGTTGTTCCAAGAAAAAGAACATGGGTTCGCGCATCGGAGTTACTGAACCAGACCTCTTCATTTGTTTTGTCAACATTTCCGAGATAAAGAATTCCTTCCGGTTTTTCATTGCGCCCGGGACCATTATTATTTTTGTCTTTCCATTTTGCCCCCAAAGGCATTTTAAAGGCCAGTGTCCGGTCACGGGTCAGCAGCCAGAAGAAATAGAAGCAATAGACAATAAAAATAAGATCCGCGAGCATAATAGAAAATGTAAAGAAATAAAGCGTCCCGATTCCGAGAACAAATAAGGTAAAGGCATTGGTGGATTTTGCCATCCACTCGCCAAGACGAACATACATAGGCCGGACATCTCTGAGGACATCGGTATGTTTACGTTCAAATTTTCTCTGGTCTAGTGCCATTTTTCCTTATATGCCGTTAGCGGCTTCTTAAAAATTCATCTGCCGATTGGGGAACGCCAACATTTTCCGATTCTCCTGATTGTGTTTGCGTACGTGAAATTCCGGTCGATGAAGAAATGCCGGATTTTTGAGGCCCTGTCTGGGTCAGTATGAAAAGCAAGCCCCCGAGGATTATCACACCAATAAGAGCCATAATGATTTGTCCGGTCTTTCCTTTTTTGGCAGAGGGAGCCGCTGCCATTGAAAGAGGGTGATGACTTGCAATTCTCGCAGAAGCCATTGTGGACTGTGCCTGTTCCATGGCATGACTGGCCGCCATTAATGCTTTCATTGCACTAGCCCTGTTTTCAAAAGGGGCAATTTTCCGAGGATCGTTTTTGGGTGTTTTCATTTGCAATATATAGTGTCCGTCTTCTTGTTCAATCTCGAATGCAGCTGATTTCATTTCTTCCAGATCCATCCGCCAGACAACAGGAGACATCGCATCCGGTAAAGACAGGATCAGGGTATTATTGGTAATTTTGGCACTTGAAGAATAACTGCCTGTCATATGGTTCAGCCATTTCATTTTGAAGATCCTTTTTTCTTTTTTTGTACGGGAGGTTTTTGCGCTTTTTTAACAGCTGCTTTGGGTTGTTTGATCCCGCGCTGTTTTGATTTACTGTAATCAAGTTGCGGAATAGGGCGGGAACGCGCTGACTGAATATAGTCCGTAATACTATTGACTGCGTAATCAAGTTTGGGACGCGGAATCGGGCGGCGGGTCAGTTTTTCAGCCTTGAAATGCGCCATAGCGCCCAGCGCTTCCATATGAAAGGCCTGACGTCCCAGATTGTTCAGGGGATACCACAAAATTCTGTCATAACCGCGTAACCAGACAAATTGCGCCGGCGCCAGAACACCGCCTTCTTCCCGCGCCGTTTGCAGGCCGCGCAATAAAGCAGTTGTTTCAAAGGCATGTTGATTGCATTTTGACAGAGTGCTTCCTGCAAGATCCCTGTTTTTCAGGATGGTACGCGCCTCTTTCAAAAGCGTCTTGTCTTTCCCCAGTTGCAATCCCTTATCCTGCGACCAGCAGGTCGCAAGCCGTCCAAGAAGCTCATCGGCAGGAATTCTTTTCCGGGCGGCTTTCAAACAAAATGCCGCCAGAATGACCTGTTTATAAGGGGCAAGCCGTAAAGCTCCCTGCCAGCGGGCACCAAGCTGACGGGAAAAAGCAATATAGGCGGCCTCTTGATCCAGCTTGCCATCCGGAAGGGGAATCCGGTTATAAGCAACCCATTCTTCCGGTCCGAGCGCTTCGGCAAATAAGGGCAATTCAGCATGAACCGGTGATCCGGGCGCACGAGGCGGCATGCTGGAAGGGTTGAATTTGATAAAAGGACGGATCGAATGAAAATTTCTGGACTGGGCGCCGATAATACCATCAAGATTCATTCTGCGCCTATATTGAGTTCCCGGTCCGGATGTCAAAGCCCACAATCCCATTAATCCCATAATAATCGCAAGTGGCAGTTTTATCGGCTCCAGTGCGATTCTTGATATGAGTCCCAGCATCGGACCATCCAGATTCGTGGCCGGAATTTGTTCCATATCTTTAATACTGGCTTCCAGAGGGATTTCATCACCATCAATATTCACAGTATAATTCTCGCTGACAAAAACAGCGACCATTTTAGCCTCGCTAATGCGCAGCCAGCGGATCGCATCTTTTGTCTGATATTCAAAATAGTGCCAGAATAGAAAAAAAACGGCCGCAAAGACCCCTGCCATAATAAGCCAGCCAAGAGCATTGTCATGTAACGTGTTTTTCTGTCCGTCTCCGGCCATAAATAGTCCTTGTCAGGTGTTAAAAAGCACCGATTTCCGCCTTCAGCAGCGCGTGGCATGTTGTAGATTTTGTTTGCCGAAGATGCAGCGGATGATTTCCCAAAATAGTTCCTCTTATTAATTTATCAAAAATTCTGTGCCGTTGCCAGGGTTATCCACGGAAGATACGATTTCAACGATCTTTTTATCGTGGGAGTAAAACCTTATAGTAAACATATT
>PFTR01000057.1 GCA_002789675.1 Alphaproteobacteria bacterium CG_4_9_14_3_um_filter_47_13
TAAAAACGCCGCCAACCTGTCCAACAAAGTAGGACCACCTCTCTTCTTCATTTTCATTTTGTACCTCATGCTCGTTTGCATGAAATGATTCTACAGGATTTTTACAGTCTTTTGCAGAGGGTTCTATACTCAAAACAGCAGGAACGGAAATGACAATTTTTTTAATACGACACGGCGAATCCCATGCCAATAAAGACACTAAAAAATATGAGCTGGACGGGGATTCAAATATTACGCTTACAGATACAGGCTGGGAACAGGCAATTTCTGCCGGAAAATTTATAAAAAACTGGCAGGAAAGAAAAAACAATGGGGATCATAAAAAAACCCATATCTGGATGAGTCCCTACGAAAGGACAAGAGAAACCACAAGTGGTCTGCAATATGGAGCGGGGAAAATTGACATCATAAATGTAGCCGAAGAGTTGATTGAACAAGATTTTGGCGATTACTTTGCATTAGAACAACAGCGAAAAAGCCTCTTAAATCTGGAGTTTCGTAAATCTTCAGATCTTTATGAGAAAGCATGGAGCAAAGACAAATTTTATGCACGTCCGCCTCGGGGAGAAAGCCCCCATGATGTCCAGACACGCGTAAAACCCTTTGCAGACATGCTCCGGAACCATCCTGATGCAGATGAAACAGACCATATCTGTATAACCCATGGCGTCACATTACGTGTTTTTGCGATGGCTTTTATGCGTATTGATCCCAAACGTTATAAAGAATTTCTGAATCCTTCTAATTGTGCCATTTTTGCAATCGAAGGCGATGCTGCAAATGGTTATAGCCTCAAACAGATTTATGATGGAGAAACCGGAGAAGAAATTGATATCGACTGGGGTGAAAAACTCAAAGCAGGAAAAGCCATTCTTCCGCCAGTACCGAAAAAATTCATACAAAAGCCTGGCACGCCCTCTTCATCAAGAGATGTTTTTTAGTAATATCTCGGTTTCAATTTATGAAACAATCGGCAGGATTTACACTGTTTGCACCGAGCGCCCTTATAATTTTCATAATTATAAAACCTTGCAGTACTTCCTCATGCACATCACCAATTTCAAACCAGGATATGATTTATATTTTGACATATTGTATAATATTAGTGTATATATATAATATGTGTAAATTATATATCTTAAGACACGCTAAATCGCACTGGCCACAAGAATTGGATGATAAAGCACGACCTTTAAGCGAGGAAGGCAGACAGGATGCCTTCATATTGGCAGAAGCCATGAAGAGAAAGAATTACATTCCTGATCTTGTTTTATGCTCTCCTGCGGAAAGAACACGCCAGACCTGCGCGATTGTCTATAAAGGCTCCGATGTTATTTATGACAACCGATTATATCTGGGAAGTACGGGGTTGCTTTATGAAGTTTTGCAATCAACCGAATCCCGTTATAAAAATATTATGATGATAGGACATAATCCAGGCATTCACGGGCTGGCGAAACTTCTGGTGGGCAGAGGAGAGTCAGCATTAATATCTGAAATCATGATGGGTTACAAGCCGGGATGTCTCTCAGTCATTGAATGTACCTGTGCAGACTGGCGTGATATGTTACCGGGCGGGAACAGACTTATTGATTTAATGGTTGGCGAAGAGATCTCCCGCTCCCGTTAGTTCTTGCCGTGCCAGAAGAACACGGCGCACCAGTGATACAGAGATCGGTTTTTTTTCTGCCAGCGCCAGACAATCTGCTTCCCTGACCAACTCATAAGCCGCAGAGAATGAACGCTCCATTCGCGGCAGCAGATAGTTCAGAACATCCTGCCCGATCTGAAGCTGGCGATCGGAAAATAATTTAACCAAAAGCGCGGCAAGCAACGTATCATCCGGCGACTGAATCGCCGCTGCAGGCGCTGCGCGAAGACGAGAGGCCAGATCCGGAACCGCAAATTCAATATAGGTCGGGGCGCTATTCATTGTCAGGAGCAAACTGCGTTGTTCCTCGCGCATTATATTATACAAATGAAATAATGTCGTTTCAGCAGATGTATCACCAAACCACAAATCAACATTGTCAATCATCAGATGTCTTCCATTCTCAGACAGTTGATCCGCATCCATTTCTGCCAATACAGCTGTCTCTATAGCGACAGCACCCGCCCTTGCCCCCCAAACGGCGGCTAGATGGCTTTTACCGCTGGCAGGGGGGCCGTAGATTACAAGCACAGGAGCTGGCCATTCCGGCCAGCGGTCAATCCATGCAACGGCATCCTGATTGCTCGGCGCAATCAGGAAATCCTCGCGTCCCTGTGCAGGACGATGACCAAGATCAAGGGGTATCTGTTTGGCTAGCGGTTTCATTTTTTTTCTTTGTATGTTTTCTATCTTCATAATAGCCGCTGTTTTTATATTGCGTAATGGCAAAGCCAAGCAGGACACCAACCACTGCCGCCACTGGAATAGCCAGTAACATACCGACAATACCAAAGAGAGATCCCCCCGCCAGAAGCGCAAATAAAATCCATAAAGGATGAAGACCAACGCTTTTACCAAGAAGTTTTGGGGTCAGAAAATTTCCCTCGACAAACTGCCCTACCAGAAATATACCGCCAATCAAACCTACATAGCTTAATTCTTCTGCCTGGAACCATGCCACAATAACACTTACGAACAAACCGATTGTTGAACCGACCAACGGAATAATGGACAAAACCCCGGCAATCAGCCCGATCAAAAATCCGAATTTTAAACCAACCAGAGTTAAAGAAAACGCATAGATCACCGCGAGAATGAAAGCCACACCCAATTGTCCACGAACAAAACCCGCAAGCTTCTTGTCAATGGCGCGCAGCAAGCCTTTTATTGTCTCATAGCGACTACGGGGAATCAGATGATCAACCCACTCTGTTATACTATTCCATTCTTTCATCATAAAATAAGAGACGATGGGAGTCAGAACAACAACCGAAATAAATCCTGCAAATGCCTGTCCGCCATTGGCAAGCCCGCCTAAAATATCAGCACCAACAGTTAAAAACTTGCTAATATTATTTTGTAGTGTTTGTTTAAAAGTTTCCGAATTCCCATTATTAAAAGACTCCTGCATCCAGCCTATATAAGGCGCCAGCTTATCTGATGCGATCTCGATATAACCGGGAAGCGCCTCTATCAATCCATGTCCCTCGCGCACCAGAATCGGCACCACAATGGCAAGCAACGCCGCTATAAACACAAAAAAAGCGCCAAGAATCAGCAATGCCGCAATCCCTCGTGGGATTTTACGCCTGCCTAAAAACGCAACAAGAGGATCCAGAAGATAGGCAATGGCAATACCCAGAATAAAAGGCAATAAAATTGTACTGAACAACGAGACAAAGGCCAAAAAAAATCCAAAGGCCAGAATCCAGAATATCAGATGATTCCGTGCGATATCTGTCGAAGTATTTTGTACCATACGTTAATAACTCCCGCAGCGTATAACTGGATTAATAGGGACTGACATATTTATTGATATATAGATCATAAACAGGTGCTGATAAAGGTGGGTCGTAAGAATCGCCAGTATGACGATAAGGATTGTTTCTGTAATTTGATTGTGGATGCCCGAGGGTCATGTCTGCCTGCGCAAGGGCAAGACGCAAACGATCTTCTGTACCCTGAAACCGGAGCTGAACACTGGCGTCCCCCTGTGACAGGGAAAGAAGCTTCATATCATTAATGCCTTGGACACGACGCAGTTTTTTCTGCGTTTCAACCCATTCCTGCATCGAACTGAATCTGACTTTGGCAATCAGTATGTTCCCCTGCGCGGCATTCACTAAAGTCTGATCCTTCCAGACCTGTTGTAAATTCTGACGGCTTTGTTCTACGGCTTTTGTAAAAATGGTTTCCTCTCCGGAAAGAGTCTGGTTTGTTATTTCCAGTTTATCAGAAAAATCCGGCACACCATTTGCTGTCCGGTAAATTGTTACAATCAACTTTTCCGGAAACTGGCTTGTTGTATCTTCTGCATTTCTGCTCCATTCCGGCGAAGCCACCATAATCACGGCCTCTCCCGCATTATAACGCGCCGTCATGTCCGTCAGTTTTTCAGGATCAAAAGTTAAAGCCTCCTGATCACCTATATCAGAAACATCCTGAGCATCACCAATAGGAATAATAACCGGAACAAGCCCTCGACTCAGCCGTGTCATCCCCCAGGCTTTGAGCCATGGATTATCCTCATCCCACAAAATAAATCGCGAGCCCCACTGATAAAAAGGCAAAACAAGCACGGGCTTGCTTCCCACATCAGTATAAGAGAATCCGTTTGAGCCAAGATAGTTGCGGACAACATCACCCTGAAATCTAAAAGTATAGGTTCCCACGTACCGGACATTTGACAATTGTTCCTGTGTAATCTCGAAATCTTTAATCATAAGAGAAACAGCAGAGGCTTCCGGCATTACAAAATACTTCATTTGATTGCCTGATAATAAACGATCTGCCAATTGCTGGAATGCCATAGTCTGCGCTTCTGCAAAAGCCTGTTCCCGCGCAGCAGCCGCATTTTCGGCTGTCACATCCACCGACACGCCCTCAACGGTAAAGACAGAATCCGGCGCGGCCAGTGCCGGACAGGATAAAATCGTGACCAGAATACAACAAATCACGCAAAAGACTGTACGAGGAGCCTGAAAAAGCCTATAAAATTTGCCCATGGTTCACCTGTAAGAAGCTGAAAGAGTTATATAGCGCTTTAGACTGGAATAAACAATGACAGAAAATGCATATAAAAAGGCCGGTGTGGATATTGAAGCAGGGGCAGCGCTTGTCCAGCGGATCAAACCACATGTCAAAACCACCATGCGCGCAGGCGTTATGAGTGATATTGGAGGATTTGGCGCCCTCTTTGACATCAAAAAAGCCGGCTATGATGACCCTATACTGGTCTCTTCGACCGACGGTGTCGGCACAAAACTGAAAATTGCCATTGAAACCGGAATGCACGATACGATCGGCATAGATCTGGTGGCAATGTGCGTCAATGATGTCATCGTACAAGGGGCAGAACCACTTTTCTTCCTTGATTATTTTGCCACAGGAAAGCTTGAAAATGATGTCGCGGAAGCTGTCATTAAAGGTGTCGCTGACGGGTGCAGACAGGCCGGATGCGCCCTGATTGGCGGAGAAACAGCGGAAATGCCGGGTGTTTATAAAAAGGATGATTATGATCTGGCCGGTTTTACCGTTGGCGCTGTCTCACGCAACCGGATTATAACCGGAGAAAAAATAGAAGAAGGGGATATGATACTGGGTCTGGCTTCAAGTGGCCCCCACTCCAACGGATACAGTTTAATTCGCAATATTGTGGAAACAGTAAAGGATCTTGATTATAAGAATGCAGCTCCTTTTGAACCTCAAAAAACAATAGGAGAGGTTCTTCTCGTCCCTACAAAAATCTACGTAAGGCCGCTGTTAAAGGTTTTACAGGAAACAGGAGCCGACAATATACCCCTGATTAAAGGAATGGCACATATTACAGGGGGCGGTCTTGCCGAAAACATCCCGCGCATCATACCGGATCATCTTATGGCGGTTCTTGATGCCCAATCATGGGGGCTCCCGCCCGTTTTCCGGTGGCTTGCTGCCGCTGGAAATTTAAGTCCCGAGGATATGGCACAGACCTTTAATTGTGGAATCGGGATGGCTCTCATTTGCAAACAGGAAGATTCTGCCCTTATTATACAAACTCTGGAAGAAGAAGGCGAAACGGTCTATAAAATAGGACAGATTTTAAAGCGGGAAAGTCATAATGCTATCAGAATAGAGAACAGAGACAAAGCATGGAAAAGCTAAATCTGGCAATTTTCATTTCCGGCAGAGGAAGTAATATGCAGGCTTTAATCGGTGCGTGCATGACGCCTGATTTTCCCGCACGGGTTGCCGTTGTTATATCCAACAATCCGGAAGCACAAGGGCTTAATATTGCCGCTGCGCAAGAAATTCCTGTTGCCACTGTCAATCATAAAGATTACGCAAATAAAGCCGAATTCGAAAATGCCCTGCAACAGGTTTTGTCAGAATATCATATTGATTTAATCTGCCTTGCCGGGTTTATGCGCCTTTTAAGCTCGGAATTTATTGCAGACTGGCCCAATAAAATTATCAATATCCACCCTTCTCTATTACCCGCTTATAAAGGACTGGATACACATGAACGCGTTCTTGCCGATGGCGCGTCCGAAAGTGGATGCAGTGTGCATTTTGTAACATCAGGAATGGACGAGGGGCCCGTCATTTTACAAAAAAAAGTGCCTGTGTTTCCAGATGACACTGTGCAAATGCTGACCACACGGATTTTGGAGCAAGAACATATAATCTACCCTCTGGCGGTTCGGTTCATCGCTGAAGGCCGCATAAGAACTATTGACGGCAAGAGTGAAATTCAGTGAAATAACCTCGTATAAAAACTTCTAACATGGAAAGAAAAAGATGAGTAAGATAGAAGCAAACCCTGATATTGACCCTAAAGAACTGGAAGCATCCCGCATGAGATGGCACGGATTTACCACAATGATAAAATATAGAACCCTCTGCAAAAGTTTGAAGTAACGGTGGTGGAGCGCCATTTTGGACAATTTGAGGAGAG
>PFTR01000160.1 GCA_002789675.1 Alphaproteobacteria bacterium CG_4_9_14_3_um_filter_47_13
GAAATTTACGCAATGGCGGCATAATTGTTGAAACGGGATTCCACCTTAAAAACGCCGCCAACCTGTCCAACAAAGTAGGACCACCTCTGACAGAACTTATTTTTTTTGCTATAAGCATAATTGTTAGCTTCAAAATTTATGAAAATATAAGGAGAGAGAAATGAAGAACGGAATGAAATTAGGATTGGGTGTTTTTGCTTTGGTGGCGGCGTTAGGTGGCTGCGAAATGCCTCGGGATACAGAGACAGTTAAGAATACAGCGGATGCTGTAAGTCATAGTTTGCAGAAATGTAGTGTTGGTTCTAGAGCTATTAGATGTGACTATAATAACGATTCAAGTAGGAAGTGTGGTAATAGTGATAGATATCTGGCGGCAACAGTAATTATTTATAAGGAAAAAAATGAAGATAACCATGATATTTATGTTGGGGAGCAAGCTGGAAAAAATTGTCCTCCATTTGTAATTCCTAGATATAAAGATGTATATCAGACAAATTTGGAAGAGAATCTTTTGTCTTCTGAGATAAAGGAAAAAATTAAAAATTTAAGGGCAGAGCATTTTGGAGAAGGAAAAGTAAATTCAATGGATGTTTCTATACCTCGGAATAATTTTTAATTAAAAACTTCTTGATTTTTATACCGTGTACCCCTTATAAAAGCCTGTCTAACAAGACAGGCTTTTCCGACCCCTTCGTCTAGAGGCCTAGGACACCGGATTTTCATTCCGGCAACACGGGTTCGAATCCCGTAGGGGTCGCCATTTTCTCAGTAAATATACTTATCAGGATTAAATTAATTGACATATTTTTTGTGTCTTTTATAGTGTGTCCTGGTTATGGGTAAGAGGGTTTGATGACAATGGAAAAAATATCTGTTTTTTGCGGATCGTCCTATGGAAATGATGCGCAGGTGAAGCAGGACATTAAGGATCTTGGTGTTCTTCTCGGGAAAAAGGCAGCGTGTATTTTGTATGGCGGTGGGCTTTATGGTCATTTGCAGGATCTGATGGATTCTGTCGGGCAGGCGGGAGGCCGGATGGAGGCTTTGATTTCGCCAGCCTATTTTGATGAAAGTGAGGTTTATCCTGATTATGTGACTGTTATAAAAGTCAGGGATGATGAAGAGCGCATTAAAAAATTTCTGGAAGCAGACGCTTTTGTAGTGACACCGGGAGGTGACGGGACGCTGGCGGAGTCTTTTTTTGCGCATAATCGTAACCTGTCCGCTTTGTTTCAGAAAAGCGCTTTAAAGCCCGTTATCTTCCTTGATACAAATGGTTTTTATACGCATTTGAAAGAGCATTTCAAGCAGATGTCCCGTTTAGGCTATTCGAATGAAAAGCGGCAGGGGGCACTTCACTTCGAGACAACACCTCAGGCCGTTATTACAAGATTGTGGCCTTAGGTTTGTTGTGTCTGGAAGAGGCTGATGAAAAGTGCTAGGGTCTCTTCGAAAAAATGACAGATATTCAGAATATACAAACGGGATTGCGCGAGAATCCCTGTGTCTGGCTGGTGACGGGGGTTGCCGCACTTGATTCGTGCCGGATCGTTTGTTGCCGTTACGTCAGGCATAACGGCTTCCAGAAGATTTTGCAGGGCTGGCCGATAAGCGTGTTTCCGTGCTATTCCGGTGATGTATTGCTTGTCACAGGCTTCAATATATTTTTGGAAAGGCATTTGTTAAATCAATCTTTCTTCTTTTTCGCTTTACCGATTTTTCTCTTCACGGTTTTATCAAAATCACTGACCGTTTTCTGATCCTGAATTTTCAAATATTTTTTGTATTCGGCTATGGCCTTTTTTTCGGCCTGTGCTTTTGTAACGGTTCCGGCGTTATGTAATATTGAACGGTCGTTCAGTTCCAGAAAGCCGTGCAGCTTCGTTATCCAGTCTTTCATGTGCATAGGTTTGCGCTGCGCGGCCTGTTCTTCGGCGAAGGAAAGATATTGATCGACAATCCGGTTCATGGACTTCAATTCGTCTTCGGCCAGATAGTTTTTTGCGATAGTTATATCGGATTGCCTGATTTTTTCGCCCTTAAAGCTGGTCAGACCCATTAGAGGATGATTGGCATCAGACCGTTCAATAATCATTTCCGCCGCCGTATGTCCGTGTATGGCGAAATGAAATTTATTCTGCACTGTGGCAAAAAATTCCTGTGTCATTGGATGGTCGGGATTGTAATCAATGCTGGTCGCGTAAATATCTGTAATTTTCTGGTAAAATCGGCGTTCGGATACGCGAATGGCGCGAACACGTTCAACAAGTTCGTTAAAGTAATCATAATCAGAACCGCGTTCCAGCCGCTCATCGTCCAGAACAAAGCCCTTTACGATATATTCTTTCAGGCGCCGGGTCGCCCATTGCCGGAATTGCGTGCCGCGACGGGATTTAACCCGGTAGCCTACGGATATGATTACATCCAGATTATAAAAATTAACATCGCGGGAAACTTCCCGTTTTCCTTCGGTTTGAACTATTCGGAAATTCCGAATAGTTGACTCTTCTGATAATTCCCCTTCTTCATATATATTCTTAATATGTTCGTTAATCGTTGGTGTGGCTTTATCGAACAGTTCGGCCATTTGCGCCTGCGAAAGCCAGACCGTTTCATCTTTTAACAGGGTCTGGATTTTGGTTTCGCCGTCTTCCGTCTGGTAAATCAGAATTTCTGATTGCTCATTCATTAAATCAATCTTTCAATTACAATGCCCTGCCGTTCCAGCGGGATAAACTCTTTTATATGCTGTTTTATCCCGTTCAGGGTCAAAAAGCGAGAGCAAGCTTTACTATTTTCCAAGACTTTCGTATCTGTCTTCATTCTGTAGTAAGGCGGTCATTCAAATGGTTTTTGTTCTATGTTCTGTTGTATCTGGAAGAGGCCGGTTAAAAGTGTTAGTGTCTCTTCGGAAAAATGACAGATATTCAGAATTTACAAAAGAGATTGCGCGAGAATCCCTGTATCTGGCTGGTGACGGGGGTTGCCGGATTTATCGGGTCGCATCTGGCCGAATCCTTGCTGGATCTGGGGCAGGTTGTGCGGGGGCTGGATGATCTGTCCAGCGGTCACCTGAAAAATATCGGGTCTTTTGCTGCTCACAAAAATTTTACTTTTATCAAAGGGGATATTTGTGATGAGGTGCTGTGTCGTGAGGCTTGCGCGGGGATTCATTATGTTCTCCATCATGCGGCGATTGGCTCGGTTGTTAAATCATTGGAAAATCCGGCACTTGTGGATCGTGTGAATAATGGCGGGTTTCTCAATATTCTTGTGGCGGCGCGGGAAGCCGGAGTCAGGCGCGTTGTCTATGCCAGCTCCAGCGCGGTTTATGGTGAGGGCAGTCTGGCCGCACGGCATGAAGGTGAAAGGCCGCAGCCTCTCTCGCCCTATGCGGTGACGAAATGTGCAAATGAACTTTATGCGACGGTGACGGCGCAAACATGCAAGCTGGAAACAGCGGGGCTGCGTTATTTCAATATATACGGGGCGCGGCAGGATCCGGAAGGGGCGTATGCGGCGGTCATTCCCAAATGGATTGGCGCGATGACCCGGGGGGAGCCTATCGAAATATACGGAGATGGTGAAACCATACGGGATTTCTGCTTTATCGGCGATGTCGCGCAGGCCAATATCCGCGCAGCATTGTCTGTACAGAATACAGAAAATCCGGTTTATAATATTGCCGGAGGCGTGGCGGTGACGCTGAATGATTTATTTGCGCAGTTAAAAACTCTGACAGGGTATGATGCCGACCCTGTTTATAAGGATTTTCGTGCAGCGGATATCAGGGTGTCCCGCGCCGATATTTCAAAGGCGCGGCAGGAGCTCGGGTTTGCGCCTGCCGTGGCTCTGGAGGCGGGGCTGCGACGGACTGTGGAATGGTACAGAGTATGAAAAACAAACAGGTACAAAACAGGAAAAGGCTTCATGTTGTCCTGTTTCTGACATGGGATGTGTCGCTGGCGCTATGGCAGGAAAAAGGACTGTTACAGCGCGAGGTCAGGCTTTATCAGGAACTGTCCAAACGCGGGGTTGATGTTACTTTTTTAAGCTGGGGCGGGGCAGAGGATAAGGCGCTTGCGGAGTCTCTGGCACCTGCGATCCGGACGGTGTCTCTCTATAATTATATTCCCCGCCCGAAGAATAAAATATTACGTGGTCTTTGTTCATTGCTGGCGCCTTTTGCGGTGCGCAAGACTTTGAAAACAGCGGATATTCTCAAGACCAACCAGATGTGGGGGGGCTGGGTCGCGGTTCTGGCAAAGATGATTACGCGCAAGCCCCTGATGGTGCGGTGCGGGTTCGAGCTTTACGATTTTACGGTCAAGCAGGGTCATAAAGGGTTCAGACGCTTTTTTGTCTGGTGTATCAGCAGACTTACCTATGGCGCGGCAGACCGTATCTGCGTTGCGGCGCAGGAAGATAAAGATTTTGTGATCGAGCATTTTGACCAGAAGGCGGCAAAAATCGCTTTGCATCCGAACTGGATTGATGCCGATATTTTTGCGCCGATGGACAGGCCGCAAAAAGATAAGAGAGTGCTGTTTGTCGGGCGGCTCTCGGCGCAAAAGAATCTTGAGATGCTGATAGACGCACTGGCGGGAACGGGGATTACCCTTGATATTGCCGGAAACGGCGAGTTACGGCAGGCGCTTGAAAAGCAGGCCACAGAAAAAAAGGTGTCCGTCAATTTTCTAGGCAGTGTCCCGAACGATAGATTGCCGGAGATTTATAACAGTTATCCGGTGTTTATTCTGCCTTCACATTATGAGGGAAATCCCAAGACCCTTCTGGAGGCGATGTCTTGCGGTAGGGCGGTTATCGGGACGGACGTACCGGGGATTGCCTCGGTCATTCATAACGGGGATAGCGGGTTGTTATGCGCGCTGGATGAACAGGAGATGCGCGTAACGATTACAAGATTAATGGGGGATGCGGATCTGCAAAAAAGGCTGGGGCAGAAGGCGCGGCAGCAGATTCTTGAAAACCAGACGCTTGACAGGCTGGCGTCGATGGAATTAGCCTGCTACCGGGAATTGACAGGACAAAAGATATGAATCAGCGCGCCGCACATTTAAGCAATAAAATCGCCAGAAAAGCACAGAAAGCGGCTGATATCTGGGCAAAAAATTATTGGCACCATTTTCCGTTCGGCGGTTCTCCGCGAGCAGACAGGCAGGCTTATCTGACATTGTGGGAGAAGGCCAAAGCCGTTTCCTATCCTGATATAGAGGCTTTTGAAACGCAAAAAGGGTTCAGAATAGATCCGCAATGGTTTCATGATCTGGCGCTGCATACGCAGATTGTGGTGAAGGATTCGGTGTTATGTTACCAGCATGGGCGCGTTCTTTATGCCGCCTTGCGGGAGTATGCGGAAAGCCGGAAAAAACAGTGGGATCAGGATAAAATTCCGCAGGGGCAACGGATGCTTACGATCCTTGAAACCGGTACGGCGCGGGGGTTTTCCGCCGTTTGTATGGCGCGGGCGCTGGCGGATGCGGATATGTGCGGTAAGATTATAACGCTGGATCTGCTACCCCATGATGTCAGAATGTACTGGAACTGTATTGATGACCATGAGGGGACAAAGACAAGGGCGGAGCTGCTCGCGCCGTGGAAGACACTTGTGGATGCCTATATTCTCTTTATCGAGAATGACAGCCGTATCGGTATCCGCCGTACAGCAACAGGGCGCATACATTTTGCTTTTTTGGACGGAGCGCATACTTACGAAGATATCATGATCGAATTCGATATGGTGCGCCAGCGTCAGGAAGAGGGGGATGTCATTGTGTTCGATGATTATAACCCCGTCTTGTTCCCCGGTATCATCAAAGGCGTTGATGAAGGCTGCACGCGCTGGGGCTATCGCAAGGACGTCTTTGGCGACCGTCAGGGGCGTTCTTATGTGATTGCCTGTAAGAACGCCGTGTCATGATATAGAGAAAATGATTTTATGAGTAATGAGACTACGGAATATAAGAACTCTCCTGTCATTACCGTTTTAATGTCAGTCTATAATGCACAGAATGACTTGAAGGAAAGTGTTGAAAGTATTTTAAAACAGAGCTTCAAAGACTTTGAATTTATTATTATAAATGACGGTTCAGGGGACGGATCGCTGGCGGTGCTGGAAGGTTATGCAAGGAATGACCCGCATATCCGTATTATCTCTCACGAAAACAAAGGATTAACAAAGTCTTTGAATGTTGGTATTCAGGAGGCGCGGGGGCGCTATATTGCCCGGCAGGATGCCGATGATGTTTCTTATCCGGATCGTTTCGAAAAGCAGTTGGCGCTCTTTAATTCTAACGATTCTCTGGTTCTTGTGGGCGGTAATTGTGATGATGTTTATGAAGATGGCAGCACGGGAATATGGGGATATTCTACGCCGGAGGAATTGCACAAAATCGTGTTTTTTAAAACGCCTTTTGCCCATAGCACGGTGATGATGCGCACGGATGTCTGTCGCGCTTTGGGTGGGTATGACGAGCGCTATAAGACCTCGCAGGATATGGAATTCTGGATGCGTTTTGCAGAGAAGGGGACGCTTGCGATGGTTGAGACTCCCATTCTGCTGCGGCGGATTGTCCGTGGCTCGATCAGTACCAGAAGACGGTGGCGGCAGTTTTATGATGCGCTGCGGGCACGATGGGTTCACAATGCAGGATCTGATCGGTTGCGGGCGCTATATATTGCAGTACGCGGTCTTGTCATCGGGTTGTTACCGCCAGCTTTTATCCGTTTTTTGAAAGATAGAAGGCCATGAATAATTTTGCCCGGATTTTCGGCTTTTTTCTGAAAACCTACAGGAAGGAAACGATTCTTGTCCTGATGTTGGTCATTCTGGCGGGATTCGCGGAAGCTGTCGGGCTTGCGGCTTTTTTACCGTTTTTCCAGATTGTTCTGGAGGGGAAGGCCAGTCTTGATTATATCCCGGAGGGTGGCTTCAAGGATTTTGTGTTCGGTCGTGGTGTCCCGGTTAATTTTGCCAGCGTCAGTGTTTTTATTGCGGCTGCCATTGCGCTTAAAGCGCTGATCCTCTGGACAGCGCTGCGTTATGTCGGGGTAACGGTGGCATACATATCCGCAGATTTGCGGCGGCGTTTGATGGAGGGGCTCTTGCGGGCGCGATGGGGCTTCTTTATACATCATACGCTGGGATCCAGTCTGAACGCGATTATTAACGAGACGTTCCGCTCTTCGATGGCTTTTATTTCTACAACACGTTTTATTGCGGCGCTGGTGCAGGTTCTGATCTATGCCACAGGGGCGGCTCTCCTATCATGGAAGATATTTCTTGGCGCGCTGGCGATTGGGTTGTTGCTTGTATTTTTACTTTCAACACTGGTGCGGGTGGCGCGGGCTGCCGGACAGTCACAGACGCATCTTGCGAAGAAAATGCTCGACCATATGGCTGATATGTTACAGGGAATCAAGCCGCTGCGGGCGATGGCGCTGGAAAACAAGTTTCTGGATCTATTGACAATTCACTCCAGAGGGCTTGAAAAATCCCAGTCTGCCCAGTTGATTTCCGGTCAGTCGATGCGGGTCTTTCATGAACCGTTGATGGTTGCAACAGCCATAGGCGGGTTATATCTTGTTATGACATTTGGTAGCCTGACGAGTAGCGAGCTTGCGCTCATGGCGGTGATCTTTATCCGTTTGCTCAATGGCATGAATGCGGCTCAGAATGAATATCAGCGCCTTGTTGTGCAGGAAAGCGCCCTATGGTCCTTGCTGGATGTGATTGATAAAACCGAAGCGGCAGGGGATGACTGGCCGGGGCAAAGTGTTGTACCTCAGAAAATTCAAACTATCGCGCTGGAAAATGTTTCGTTCTCGCATGGCAAGAGTTTAATTCTGAATGATGTTAATCTTGCCTTTAAACCGGATTCCATGACAGCGCTGATCGGGTCGTCTGGCTCCGGCAAGACAACGATTCTGGATCTGCTTTGCGGATTTTATGTTCCGGATGCCGGAAGAATCCTGATTAATGAGAAGGGGCTTGATACTCTGGCTTTGAAAGACTGGCGGCATAATATCGGTTTTGTCCCGCAGGAAGTCTTTTTGTTTAATGATACAATTCTGGAAAACATCCTTGTCGGGCGCGATTTTGATGAAAAGCGGGTCTGGGAATCTCTGGAAGCGGCAGGCGCAAAGAATTTTGTAGAGTCGCTTGCAGACGGGATTCATGCGCCGGTCGGTGAAAATGGACGGATGCTTTCCGGTGGCCAGCGCCAGAGAATTGCCATTGCCCGTGCAATTATTCACAAGCCGCAGATATTACTGCTGGATGAAGCCACAAGCGCTCTTGATAAGGATACCGAGCAGGTTCTTATGAAGACTTTGCAAAATTTGACGAAGGATATGATCGTTATTTTTGCGTCTCATAATGTGGCGGTGCAGGATTATGCTGATTATGTTTACAGAATTGAAAGCGGAAAGATTATAGAAGCATGACAATAAAAACGCTTGTTTTTGATTTTGACGGCGTGCTGGTAGAGTCGGTTCCTATCAAGGGGCAGGCTTTTGTTGCGCTTTATCAGGAAGAATCTCCGGATATCCAACAGCAGGTTCTGGCCTATCACGAGGCGCACGGCGGTGTCAGCCGTTTTGATAAAATCCGTTATTATGAGGCTTTGTGCGGGCGCAAAGTTGATGGCGCGGGAGTCAGGATGCTGGCAGACCGTTTTTCCGCCATTGTGGAAGAGCAGGTGGTGAATGCACCGTGGGTAACCGGGGCGCGTGAGTTTCTGGAGGAATATAAGGGAAAATTACCGCTTTATGTCGCTTCGGCAACGCCGCATGAAGAGTTGCTCCGAATTATAGAGAAACGGGCGATGTCCTCTTACTTTAATCATGTCTACGGCGCGCCGAAGAAAAAGCACGAGGCCTTAATCACTGTAATGAGGATTCATGGCTGTAAACCACAGGATATTCTGATGATCGGTGATGCCCTAACGGATTATGAGGCGGCACAAAAAGCAGGAACGGGATTCATCGGACGGATGCTGCCGGAACAGGCGACAAAATTTCCGGACGGGACAATTCAAATTAAAGACTTAACGGCGCTTCGTGAATTCATTACAATGTCATGATGGAGATGCCAAAACAGATTATTTATGAAACGCAGCAGGCTCTTGCCGGAACGCTGGCCAGTTCGCTTGCAGGGGATTTAAGACAGTCCGTAAAAAAGCAGGGGCATGCCTTTCTGGTCTTGCCCGGAGGTACAAGTCCGCGAGGTTTGATTGCCGAACTGGCGCGCCATAAAAAGGACTGGCAATCTATTATAGTGACAACAACGGACGAGCGCTGTGTTCCGGTGGAAAGTGAACATAGTAATGCCGGACAGATTCTTCGTCTGGGAGGCATGAAGCCGCTTTGTCTGTGGGAAGACAGCCGGCCGAGGGATGTTGTAGCATTGCCCTGGCCGACAACGGCAACGATCCTCGGAATGGGGCTGGATGGGCATATTGCCTCTTTGTTTTCAGAGCCGGATGTTCGTAAGGACGGCAGGATGATTATAGAAACAAATGCGCCTGTCGAGCCGTATAAACGGGTCAGTCTGACTCTGGAGGCTCTTTTGAACTCACAGCGTTTGATTTTGCTTGTGATGGGCGCAAAAAAACGGGCATTATGCGACCGTGTTTTGCAGGGCGAGCAACAGGATACGCCGCTTGCGCACCTGATAAATGCCGCAGGAAGCAGGCTAACGCTTCATATAACGAAAAGCTGAGAAGGAAAACCCCGTGATGGTGGTTTCATTAAAGAAAAAACTTGAAAAACAGGAGCTGGCTCTAGGCGGATGGGTTATGACCGGGCATCCGGCTTCGGCGGAGATTATGGCGCGAAGCGGGCTGGACTGGGTCTGTATTGATCTGGAACATACGGCAATAGATCTGGGCATAACAGAAAATCTGATCCGTGCCATTGAAGTGGGTGGCGCGGCGGCACTGGTGCGTTTGACCAATAATGATGAAAATCTTATCAAACGTGTAATGGATAGTGGTGCGTCCGGCATTATTGTACCGATGGTAAAAAGCCGCGAGGATGCCCAGAATGCCGTGGACGCGCTTTATTATCCGCCCCGTGGCAGACGGGGTGTTGGGCTGGCGCGGGCGCAGAAATATGGGGCGGGCGCTGGCTTCCGGAATTACAGGGATTGGCTCGAAAATGAAGCCGTTTGCGTCGTGCAGATCGAGCATATTGATGCTGTGGATAATCTGGAGGATATTTTGTCTGTCTCTGGTGTGGATGCTTATTTTCTCGGCCCTTATGATTTATCGGCTTCGATGGGGCTGGCGGGGCAACTGGATCATCCTGATGTGCTGGCGGCTATGACAAGGACATGTGAGATTGGCAAACAAATGAACAAGCCGGGCGGCCTTCATATTGTCGAGCCGGATAAGGCAAAATTAAAAGACAGCATCGAACAGGGCTTTACCTTTGTTGCGTGGAGCATTGATACCAGAATGATAGATACCGTATGCAGATCAGGCATTGCCATCGTGAAAGGAATAAAATCATGAATATTGTTGCCATTATCCCCGCCCGTATGGGCTCGACCCGCTTTCCCGGGAAACCGTTGGCACCAATTTTGGGGGTGCCAATGATCGGGCATGTTTATATGCGTACAGCCATGGCGGAGAGCCTGAGTGATTGCTGGGTGGCAACATGCGATCAGGAGATTATGCATTATGTTGACTCTATTGGCGGAAAAGCCGTAATGACAGCGGATACGCATGAGCGCTGCTCGGATCGTTGCGCCGAGGCGATGCTCAAAATCGAGGAACAGACAGGAAAGAAGATTGATATTGTTGTGATGGTGCAGGGAGACGAGCCATTTGTGACTCCCGATATGGTGGATGCGGCAGTGCAGGCCATAAAAGAAGGGCAGGCGCAGGGCGCTGGTGTTGCCTGTTTGATGGGCACGATTGAAACAGAAAAGGAATTTGAAGATCCCAATTGTATTAAAGTGGTTGTAAATAATAGAAATGAAGCAGTTTACATGTCACGTGAACCGATTCCGACCCGTAGCCGAGGGTGCAATAAGGGACCGTGGCTGAAGCAGGTTTGTATCATTCCTTATACCCGGGATTATTTACTCACGTTTAACAATACGGCGCCAAGTTCGCTGGAAATTGCGGAATCTATAGATCTGAACCGTTGCATTCAGAACGGGCATGTCGTACAGATGGCTTTGAGCCCTGACCGTGCGATTAGCGTTGATACGCCTGCGGATCTTGCTTATGCCGAGACTGTGATGAAGAATGAGGATGTATTGGTAAAAGAGTATCTGGATGTGGTAAAATCGGCAGTGGCATAGAGCTTTAATGGATAAAATGCAGAAAATACTGATAACAACATCAAGTTTTGATCTGGAGTTGCCGGAAATTAAGACACTTCGGGAATCCGGATATGAAGTGGTTTTAAATCCCTATGGTCGGCGTTTAACCGAAGCCGAGATCAGGGAGCTTTTAACGCCTGATATTGTCGGGCTTATTGCCGGACTGGAGCCCTTGACGAAAGCGGTGATAGATGCCGCGCCGCATTTGCGTGTTATTTCACGGTGCGGTATCGGAATGGATAATGTAGATCTGGCTGCCGCAAAAGCGCAGGGCATTCAGGTTTTCAATACACCGGATGCGCCGACAAAAGCCGTGGCAGAGCTTGCGATGGGGTTGATACTTGATGCTTTGCGCGGTATTTCGGCGCAGGACAGAAAAATCAGAGCTGGGGAATGGCAGAGGCCGATGGGTGGTTTACTCGGTGCGCGGACACTTGGATTGATCGGGTTCGGGCGGATTGGCCGCAAGGTTGCTGAATATGCGCAGGCTTTTGGTGCAGAGATTATCATGCATGATCCTTTTGCAACAGATAACCCGCATTATGTCGCGTTTGATGATCTGCTCGCGCAGGCGGATATTATCAGTCTCCATATTCCTTATAGTAAGGAAAGCCACCATCTGATTGACAGAAAGGCGCTCGCGAAAATGAAGCGCGGGTCTATTCTGGTTAATACGGCACGGGGCGGGCTTGTTGACGAGCAGGCTCTGGCAGAAGCGCTTCAGTCAGGACATCTGGCAGGAGCTTCGCTTGATGTTTACGCGCAGGAGCCCTATCAGGGCATTCTTACCGACATTGAAAATATTACCCTGACCGCGCATGTCGGATCTTATGCGCAGGAGGCACGTACAGAGCAGGAGGCACTGGCCGCACGGAATATGCTGATTGGTTTACAGGATGAGGCTGGAGCGCGGATTTATGGCTAAAACAGAAAAAGGGACAGTGCTTGTCACGGGGGGATGCGGCTTTATCGGGAGCCATACGGCGGACGCGCTAACCGAATCCGGTTATAAAGTACGGATTTTTGATCGTGTTTCTTCGCCGTATCTGACGGAGGGGCAGGAGATGGTGACCGGAGATATTACCGATCAGGATGCGTTGATAAAGGCTGCGCAGGGATGCGATTATATCTATCATTTTGCCGGTATTGCCGATATCGAGGAGGCCAAAGCGCGCCCGCTTGATACGTGCCGCGTAAATATTCAGGGAACAATTCATGCGCTTGAAGCGGCGCGTCATGTTGGTGCAAAGAGGTTCATTTTTGCGAGTACAGTATATGTTTACTCGGATCGTGGCGCTTTTTACCGTGTTAGCAAACAGGCCTGTGAAAATTATGTGGAAAGTTATGAGACGCTTTATGGGCTTCCTTTTACGATTCTGCGTTATGGCTCGTTATACGGGCGCAGGGCAGGACGTGAAAATGGTATTTATAAACTGATCCAGTCGGGTATGGAAAAGGGAAGTATTATTTATAATGGCGATCCCGACTCCATGCGGGAATATATCCATGTTACCGATGCGGCGCGGTTGTCTGTTGATATTCTGGGTGATGACTATAAAAACAGGCACATGATTTTGACAGGGAATGAGCGTCTGAAGGTCTCTGATCTTATGAAGATGATCAGCGAGATGATGCCGAATAATCCGAAAACGGGGTTTGGTGACGTGACTTTAGCGGCGCATTATGCGGTTACACCTTATACATACAATCCAAAAGTCGGGCATAAGCTGGTGCGGAATGATCATATTGATCTGGGGCAGGGGATTCTGGATTGTATTGCCGAATGGCATGAACATCAGGAAATTCATACAAAAAAGGGGGCAAATGCAGGATGAATACGGTCGTTGCTATGAAAAATAAAAATGAAAATATCACTACGGCAATCAGCGAAGAGGAAATTCGCCCTGATGATCTGTTTAACGCCTTTATGGATTTGAGCGCCAAAGATGCGGAAAATTTCTTCGACAAGTCAAAGTTTATAGAGGTACCTTGTCCCGGTTGCGGGAAGGCAGAGAACGAAAACCATTTTTTAAAACATAGTTTCCGTTATAATCATTGCAGCGAATGTGGCTCGATTTACGCTTCTCCGCGTCCGGATAGTGCGGCGCTTCTTTCCTATTATGCGACTTCGGAGTCACAGCGTTTCTGGGCAGAGGCCGTTCTGGCCAAGACAGGGCAAAAGCGCAAAGAGTCAATTATGATGCCCAATATCAGCCGTGTCGAAGATGTTCTTGCGAAAAGAGGACGCAGACCAAAGCGGATTCTTGATGTCGGATCGGCCAATGGTGCTTTTTTGACGGAATGGAAAAAACGTCATCCCGAAGCCGAACTATTCGGGATTGAACCGGGTCAGGAAAGTGCACAGACATGCCGTGATCTGGGGATCAAGGTTTTTGAGAATTTTGTAGAAGATGAAGCGGAAAAAGGGCAAGCGCAGGGTGATCTTGTGACCTGTTTTGAAGTGATCGAACATGTTCAGGATCCTGAACGTTTTGCCAGGGCGATGCACAATATTACCGCGCCTGGCGGCGTGGCGATTATGTCCTGCCTTGGAGCGGACGGATTTGATATTCAGGTTTTGTGGGAAAAATCGCGGAGTATTGTTCCGCCTTATCATCTTAATTTTTTATCCAAAAGAGGCATGGAAGCGATGTTTTCCAAAGCAGGGTTCAGCAAAATAGAAATATACTCGCCGGGACGTCTGGATGTGGAAATTGTTCAAAAATCTATGGAGCGCGGTGTTATTCCTGGCTTAAGTCGTTTTGAAGACCTGCTTCTGTCGCGTGGCAAAGAGACACTGCAGGCTTTTCAGGAGTTTCTGGCAGGGCATTGTCTGAGCTCGCATGTCTGGATTATATGTCATAAGGATTAAAGTGCTGTGACGCGTGCAAAGAAAATTCTTGTCACAGGTGCCGATGGTTTTATCGGGTCACATCTGACCGAGGCGCTTGTCAAAGTCGGGTATGATGTGCGGGCATTTGTTTTTTATAATTCCTTCGGTCACTGGGGGTGGATTGACCATGCGGCGGCGGATATTCGTGAGTCGCTGGATATCTTTGCCGGAGATATCCGGGATCCGCACGGGGTACGCACAGCGATGGAAGGCTGTGACATTGTTCTGCATCTGGCGGCACTGATTGCGATTCCTTATTCTTATTATTCTCCGGATACTTACATTGATACCAATGTAAAGGGGACGCTTAATATTGTGCAGGCAGCACGGGATCTTGATGTTTCAAGAGTTGTCTGCACCTCTACGTCAGAAGTGTATGGCACAGCCATTACGGCGCCGATTACAGAAGACCATCCTTTACAGCCTCAATCGCCGTATAGCGCCTCTAAAATTGGCGCGGATGCGATAGCCATGTCATTTTATAACGCGTTTTCAACACCTGTCAGTATTCTAAGACCCTTTAATACGTATGGCCCCCGTCAGTCAGCGCGGGCGGTGATTCCGACGGTTGCCGGACAGATTGCAGCAGGGGAGCGTAAAATTGCGCTGGGAGCCCTGCATCCGACACGTGATTTTTCTTTTGTTCGTGATACCGTGCAGGGTTTTATTCAGGCAATGAATTGTGAGGCGCTGATAGGAGAAACTGTCAATATCGGTAGTCACTTTGAAATTAGCATCGGTGATCTGGCGTTGCTGATCGCTGAAATTATGGGCGTTGATATTGAAATTGAAACCAAAGAGGAACGACTGCGCCCCGAAAAGAGTGAGGTCGAGCGGTTACTGGCGGGAACAGAAAAGGCACAGCAACTGATGAACTGGAATCCTGCTTTTGGAGGCAGGGACGGACTGCGGCGCGGGCTTGTTGAAACGATTGAATGGTTTCAGAATCCTGCCAATCTCCAGCTTTATAAAACAGGGCGGTATAATATATAATATGGTGTCTCCTTCTGAAGCATTGCTGGCGATTCTGGAGGATGTTCTGGGGGATATACAAAAACCTGTTTCCTTGCATGAACCCCATTTTGCCGGACAGGAATGGCTCTATGTAAAAGATTGCCTTGACACGGGATGGGTCTCCTCTGTCGGGTCTTATGTGGATCTGTTCGAGGCGCAACTGGCAAAATCCTGCGGTGTTCCCCATGCGGTTCTGACCGTTAACGGAACAGCCGCTTTGCATATTGCTCTGATGCTGGCTGGCGTCAAAGCAGGAGAGGAAGTGCTTCTTCCTGCGCTTACTTTTATCGCGACAGCCAATGCCGTTTTCTATTGCAATGCCGTACCGCATTTCGTTGATTGCGAACAAAAAACATTTGGCATGGATGCGCAAAAGCTGGCGGCTTATCTTGCCGAAGTGGGGGTAAAGAAAGAGGGCGGCCTTTATAACCGGAAGACAGGACAGCGTATTGCGGCGATTGTTCCTGTTCATATTTTTGGACATCCTGTGGATATGGATGCGCTGGAAACGGTTGCACAGGACTTCGGCTTGCCGCTGGTCAGCGATGCTGCCGAAGCGTTGGGAAGTCTTTATAAGGAGAGCCCCGTGACTTCGCATGGTTTGTTATCTGTGTTGTCATTTAACGGCAATAAGATTGTGACGACAGGCGGTGGCGGTGCAATATTGACACATGACCCTGATCTGGCGCGTCAGGCAAAGCATTTGACCACGACAGCGAAAGTTCCTCATCGCTGGGCTTTTGATCATGATAAAATTGGCTATAATTACCGGATGCCTAATCTGAATGCGGCATTTGGTTGTGCCCAGCTTGAACAGCTTGGCGGTTTTCTAGTGGCGAAGAGGGCGCTTGCAGAGCGCTATGAGGCCGCATTTGCCGGATCATCCCATTTCGAGTTTTTCAAAGAGCCTGAATTTGCCGTGAGTAATTATTGGCTGAACGCTCTTTTACTGAAAGACGGCATGGATCGGGAGTCTGTTTTAAAGGGGGTGCATGAAGCGGGTTATCTGTGTCGTCCGGCGTGGACATTGATGCATGAGTTGCCAATGTATAAGGATTGTCCGCGTATGGATCTATCGGTTTCTGAAAATCTGGAATCCCGTATTCTTAATTTACCTTCCAGCGCAAAGCTGGGAATGGGGATAAATGCTTAAAATTACGGCAGTGACAGGAGGACGTGCGGATTGGGGCCTGTTGTCTCCGGTCTTAAGACTCTTGCGGGATGATCCGGCGTTTGATCTTCGTATTGTCGTAACAGGACAGCATTTAATGGAAAATGCTGGCGGTAGCCTTGCATTGATTGAAAAAGAGAATTTTGATATTGCAAGTTCTGTAGATATTGGCCTGGGAAACGATGATAGCGTTGCTGCTGTAACAAAGGCTTTGGGATGTACTGTATCCGGTTTTGCCGGGGTGTTTGACAGAGATCGCCCTGATCTTTTGCTGGTTCTGGGGGATCGTTACGAAATTTTTGGCGTTGTGCAGGCCGCTTTGATGGCAAGAGTTCCGGTGGCGCATTTATTCGGTGGCGATGTGACGGAAGGTGCTGTGGATGATCTTCTTCGTCATGCGATTACCAAAATGTCACATTTACATTTTGTAACCAGTCAGGATGCCCGCAAACGCGTCATTCAAATGGGTGAAAATCCGGAGTCTGTTTATTGCGTGGGCAGTACCGGTCTGGATCATATTCATACGATGGAAAAAATGGACAAAGATGTCTTTTTTGAGTCTATCGGTTTTAGGCCGCGAACAAAAAATTTGATTATGACCTTTCATCCGGTGACACTGGAAACGAATTCTCCGGATCAATGTCGCGAGATGCTAAAGGCTTTGGAGTGTCTGGAAGAAGACGTCGGAATTATCCTGACAGGAAGCAATGCCGATTCTGAAGGGCTTGAAATAACGGCAAGGGTCAAGGCTTTTGCGGAAAGTCACGAAAATGCCTGTTTTCATCAGTCTTTAGGGACAATGCGCTATTTGAATGCGCTCCGGCATGTTGATGTGGTTGTTGGTAACTCGTCATCGGGTTTATATGAAGCGCCGAGTTTTGGTATTCCGACAGTGAATATCGGAAATCGGGAAAAGGGTCGTTTGAAAGCGTCAACTGTCATAGACTGCCCTGCTGAAAAAGACGCTATTCTGGATGCCATTCAGGAAGCATTGACCCGGCCACGCGGTGCAGGTGAAAATCCTTATGGAGATGGCCATAGTGCGGCGCGGATCGTTGAGGTTTTAAGGAGTATACAGAATCCGGAAGCATTATGCCGCAAGGTTTTTGTCGATAGGCTTTGTGATTGACGTTATCTTTTGCTATGACTGAAGTATGTTAAGAATTGGCTATTTTGGAGATGGACTCTGGGCTTCGCGGGCGCTTGCGCATATCGCGGCGCGTCCGGATATTTTTTCTGTGGCGTTTATTACACCGCGTTTTGATACGCAGGATCCCGCACTGAAAGACTGGGCTAAAAAACTGGGTGTCCCTTTTTTGCCTTGCGAGAATGTGAATGATCCTTCTTTTATGGCACAGATTGCTTCTTATGGCTGTGATCTTCTCGTATCCATGTCTTTCAACCGGATTTTAAAAGAGGATATTATCAAGGCAACACCGAAGGGCTTTATTAACTGTCACGCTGGCGCGCTGCCTTTTTATCGGGGACGGAATCCGCTGAACTGGGTTTTAATAAATGGTGAAAAAGAATTTGGTGTGACCGTGCATTATGTTGATGCCGGTATTGATACGGGTGATATTCTTGTCCAGAATAAAGTACCTGTCACCCGTGAGGATCATTACGCGACGCTGCTGGAAAAAGCACATGAGTCTTGTGCGCAAACGCTTCTGGAGGCACTATCGCTTATTGAATCCGGCAGGGAACAGTCCCGCAAACAAAAGGATATTGATCCGGTCGGTTTTTATTGTGGCCGCCGCCGTGAGGGAGATGAATGGATTGACTGGCAGTCTTCTTCGGAAGATATCCTGAACTTTATCCGTGCGCTGAATGCTCCGGGGCCGGGGGCGCGGTCTTTGTCGGAAAAGGGTGAAATTGCACTTCTTTCTGCTGCAGGGATACCGGATGCTCCGGTTTATAAAGGGACTTGCGGAGAGGTCGTTGGGCGTGCCGAGAATGGGGTGATTGTGAAAACCGGAGATTCTACAATTCTGGTTAAAGAGGCGGCGATGGTGGGAGAGGGCGGGACGTTGTCAGATCCTTTTTTGCCGCGCTGGCGGATCGGGACGCGGCTGGGGTTGTCTCCTTTAACGGAATTGCACCGTCTGCATAAGGTTGTAGCAGGGTTTGAAGATATGCTGGTGGAGATGCGCCGTGAAATAAATCGTTTGAAAGAAAAGTGATCATGGATACGAGAGCCGCAGGTACATTTGAAGATACATTTCTGGATCAGAGTGCAACCATTCTGGAAGCCATCAGGATCATTGATCATGCGTCATTGCAGATTGCCCTTGTGATTGATAAGGACAGACATTTGAAAGGAACGGTTACAGACGGGGATATCCGGCGGGGGATCATAAACGGTATCAAGCTTGAGGACTGCGTTGAAAAAGTGATGAATAGAACGCCGGTTACAATCACGCCGGAAACCAGCCGTGAAGAAAGCCTGTCTCTGATGACAGCAAAGAAAATTCATCAATTACCCATTGTGGATAAAGATGGAAAAGTCACGGGGTTGGCGCAGCTTGATGTTTTATTGAAACGCTCGACACCGATTTATGAGGATCAGGAGGATGTACGGGTTATTCTGATGCTCGGGGGTGAGGGCGCAAGGCTTCTGCCCTTGACGAAGGAAACACCCAAGCCGATGCTCAGTATCGGGGACAAGCCTTTACTGGAAACAATTATAGGCAATTTTTCGGTGCAGGGATTCAAGAATTTCTATTTCTCTGTAAATTATAAGGCCGATATTATCGAACAGTATTTTGGTGATGGCTCCCGTTTCGGGGTGAATATTTCCTATCTTTACGAGAAAACCCGGATGGGAACGGCAGGGGCGCTCAGCTTGTTGCCGGAAGTGCCGCAGGGATCGCTTATCATTATGAATGGTGATATTCTGACGAACAGCAATTTCTGCCATCTTGTGAATTTTCATCGCCAGAATAAAGCTCTCGCAACGATGTGTGTACGCGAATATGAGCAGCAGATTCCCTACGGTATTGTCACGGCCAATGGTATGACGCTGCAATCCATTACCGAAAAACCATCGCACAGCTATTTTGTGAATGCCGGAATTTATGTTGTGGATCCCGATGTTCTGGGCTTTGTTCCCAAAGACCAGTATTTTGACATGCCGCAGCTTTTTGATGAATTACAAAAAGCGGGAAAAGAATCTTCTGTCTTTCCTATCCGGGAATACTGGCTTGATATTGGCCGCCATGAAGATCTGGAGCAGGCGCGCACGGATTACAGAAAAATATTCGGATAAAGATATGACAAAAATCTTGGTTTGCGGTTATGGCTCTATTGGCAAAAAACATGCGCTCAATCTTCAAAAACTTCAGGCCGATATAAAAATATGGCGGCAGCGGGGCGATCAGGTGCAGGCTGTGATTGATGATGGTTTTGTCTTCGAACCATCGCTTGATGCGGGTCTGGAATGGTGCGATGCGGCGGTCATTGCGACAGCGACAAACAGTCATATTGAACCGGCCATGAAAGCGGCGCAGTTACAAAAACCGTTTTATCTTGAAAAGCCGGTCAGTCACAATAAGGACGGGCTTGATATGTTGGTCGAAGCGGCGCAGGGGCTTGTGGTCGAGGTCGGATGCCAGATGCGCCAGCACCCCAATTTAAAGGCTTTACAGACGCGCTTGCAAAAAGGCGAGGATGGTGCTGTGCTTGCATTTCAGGCATGGGTCGGGCAAAGGCTGGATCAATGGCGACCGGGGACGGATTACCGGAAAAGTTATAGCGCCGATGCAGAACGGGGCGGCGGCGCATTGTTTGATCTTGTCCATGAGATTGATCTAATGACGTGGCTTGCAGGAGTAATGCAAAGTGTGTATGCCGATCTGCGCCAGAACAGCGATCTGGAAATGAAGGCCGAGGATCTGGCCAATCTTGTGCTGGTTACAAGAGCGGGCGCGGCGGGAACGGTGCAGCTTGATATGCTCAGCCCTGCCTATCGGCGGGGTTTGCAGATTATCTGCGCAAGAGCCATCTATCGCTGGGAGATGACAGAAGGCATTCTATGGCGTGATGACGGCAGCGGCGCGGTTTGTATTGATAAAATCACGGATGATTATAAGCCGTCAATGATGCTTTTTGACACGATGGCGCACTTCTTAAAGAGGGTCAATGATCCCTCAATTCCGGCGTCCTGCTCTTTGGCAGAGGGTGTGCATGATCTGGATATTCTATTGGGAGCGCGTGAAGCGCATAAAACCGGGCAGCGTCAGATGCTGGAGGAGGTAAAAATATGAGCCAGAAAATTCTAGGGGTGATTTGTGCGCGGGGGGGCAGTACGGGTGTGCCGGGGAAAAATATTATGCCCATTGCCGGCAAGCCGCTTATCGGCTGGAGTGTGGAGCGGGGTCTGGCCGAGAGCCGGATTACCGATCTGGTGATTTCAACGGATGATCCGGACATTGCACGTGTTGCGGAAAGCTTCGGGGCAAAAGTCCCTTTCATGCGTCCGCCGGAGCTGGCAACATCTTCTGCAGGAAAGTTTGGTGTATGGAAACATGCGCTGGCGGCTTGCGAGAAAATTTATGAGACGCATTATGATGCATTTCTGGACATAGATTGCACGACACCACTTCTTGATGCGCAGGATTTAAAAGATTTTCTTGATACTTTTTATAAAGCGCGGCAGGAAAACGAGATTGACGGGATGTTTACCGTTTCCGCCTCTCACCGTAATCCTTATTTCAATCTTGTGGAAGAAGACGGACAGGGCTTGCTGTACCTTTCTAAAAAACTTGATGTGAATATTGAATCACGCCAGACCTCTCCGAAAGCATGGGATATTGTTGCCGGATATTATATTTTTGATGCTGATTATATCCGGCAGGGCAGCTACCTTCTCAATGGCAAGCTTCGTGGTTATGAAGTGCCGCGTGAACGTAGTTTCGATATTGACGAGCCGTTCGATGCGGTTCTGGTGGACTGGCTGATGAAGAAGCAGCACGGTCTATCACAAGGAGAATAAGGGATACAAGAGGAATAAAGACATGACATATGTGAATGTAAAAGGAAAACGGATCTTGCTCGTCGGCGCAACAGGTATTCTGGGGCGACAATATAGCCATGTTCTGGCACAGGAAGGCGCAAGGCTTGTTCTGGCAGACAGGGAAGAATCCGATGTTGTGGCGCTGGCCAAAGAGCTTGGGGCGCAGAGTGTGGTGATGAATATTGGCGAGGAAGATCAGGTCATTGAGGGTGTTAAAATCGCGGCCAAAGCCTATGACGGGTTTGATGGCGTGATGAATAATGCCGCTGTCACGGGAGATGTCCTGCAAAATATGGGGGCAGCCTTTGCCCCTTTTGAAGACTATCCTCTTGATCTGTGGCAGAAGACAATTGACATCAATCTGACAGGGTCATTTCTGATCGCCAGAGAAGCGGGACGGGTCATGAAACAGGCCGGGCAGGGCGGCAGTTTTTTGAATGTTTCCAGCATTTACGGTGTGATGGGACCGGATCATAGAATTTATGAGGGGCAGAGCTTTAAAAGTTTCCCCGGTTATTCAGCCAGTAAAGCCGGAATTGTCGGGCTAACGCAATGGCTGGCGACATGGTGGGCGAAGGATAATATCCGTGTGAACTGTCTTGTGCCGGGCGGAGTCGGCAGTAGCGGTCATGATGAAAAATTTGTCAAAGCCTATAGCAATCGTATCCCTCTCGGACGGATGGCAAAGCCGGAGGATATGACGGGTATGGTGATTTATCTGCTGAGTGATTCTTCTTCTTATTGTACTGGCGGAATTTATAATGTGGATGGCGGGTTATCCGCCTGGTAACAGGGATTGGTCTATGTCGTCTAATATTCGTTTGATAGCGCGTCTGGATATTAAAGGGGCAAACCTTATTAAGGCCGTCAATCTTGAAGGAATTCGCGTGATTGGTGACCCGAACGAACATGCAAAACGTTATTACGCACAGGGCGCGGATGAGCTGATTTATATGGATATGGTCGCTAGTCTCTATGGGCGCAATAATCTTCACGATATTGTGAAAGCAACATCAGATAATATTTTTATTCCGATTACGGTCGGCGGCGGGGTACGTTCGGTGCAGGATGCGGAAGCGTTGCTGCTGGCAGGAGCGGATAAAGTTGCCGTCAATACAGAGGCGACAAAGAATCCGGGGTTAATTACAGACATCGCGCAGCGTTTCGGGGCGCAATGTATGGTGCTTTCTATTGAGGCCAAGGAGGTGTCACCGAAAAAATGGTGTGTTTATGTGGATTGCGGGCGGGAGAATACCGGCCTTGATGTTCTCGAATGGGCAAAAGAGGGCGCGGATCGGGGCGCAGGAGAAATTCTTCTGACCTCCATTGACCGCGAAGGAACGCGGCAGGGTTATGATCTGGAGTTGACCCGTCTTGTGAGTGACAGTGTTCCTGTTCCTGTCATTGCCAGCGGGGGCTTTGGTAAGCCGGAAGATATTCGGGATGCTGTCAAGGAAGGTCATGCCGATGCTGTGGCTGTGGCGGACGCACTGCATTACAAACGGACGACTTTGCCGGAGATCAGACAGTCTGTACAAACATTAGGGGTTTCTGTGAGAACAGTTTTATGAGCGCCGTAACAATGATAGATTACGGAATTGGAAACCTGCTCAGTGTGGAGCGTGCTTTCCGGCATCTGGGCGCGGATTTTAAAGTGGCAGAAACGGCAGCAGATATAAGAATGGCGGATAAGCTTGTTTTGCCGGGTGTTGGCGCTTTTTCGAGTTGTATTGGCACATTGGAGGCACAGGGGCTTTGTGATGCCGTCAAGGAGGCGGCGGAACAGGAAAAGCCGTTGCTCGGCATTTGTGTCGGGATGCAGATGCTGTTTGATACGAGCGAAGAGTTTGGTGTGCATCAGGGGCTGGGTCTTCTGAAGGGGCGTGTTAAAGCCATTCCGGCGGTGAGTGCGGAGGGGCAGAGCCATAAAATTCCCCATATTGGCTGGACATCTCTTATCCTGCCGGAAGGGCGTAAAAATTGGGAGCAGAGCCTGTTGCGGGATGTTCCTGTTAATGCAGAAGTGTATTTTGTCCATTCCTATACAGCCTATCCGGTGGATAGCGGTGATCGCCTTGCGGATGCGGAATATGATGGCTGTCTCTTATCCGCCATGGTCAATCGGGGTAATGTTTATGGCATCCAGTTCCATCCGGAAAAAAGCGGCACTATTGGTTTGAAAATTCTTGATAATTTTGTGAAGCTCTGACTGACGGCTATAGCCGGATTTATAAGTATCAGGACAGCGTCATCGCCCGGATTCCTTCATGAATGATAGGGAGATCCATGCCAGAAATAGATTCCCTCCGGACTTTCAAACGAAAAGCCGGAGAATGACAGATATGTAAGGGATGATGAATCTGGCTATAGTTTACAGGAGTTTACAGGCCTGTTGCTGTTTTGAAAACTCACGGCGCAGGGTTTTGTGCAGGCGCAATAGCCGCAGGTTTTATTACACAGCCTTCCGACAGGCGATACAGGGAATTGCTTTCCTCCGCCGCTGTAAAAGTACGTACAAGTATGCAGTCTTTTCCTGTTACAGTGTAATGGGTCGCTGTGCTTTTCTCTTCTTTAGGAGCGCTGGCGGTCGGTGGCTCTGCCGGCTTGCCGGAAAGATCTTGTGTTAGGTCATCATACGCCCAGTTTCCTGCCATAAGGCTGGATGCCAGCGCAACGCCGGCCAGAAGTCTTTTGCCGGACATATGGGCTTTTTCTGCCGCTTCCGGCGCAATGGCATGGGCATGTTTTTCTGTAGTTTTTTCAAGAATAGCACCACCAACACCACCAACAGCAGCAACAGCACCACCACCAACAGCAGCAACAGCAGCAACAACAGCAGCAACAGCACCACCAACAGCAGCAACAGCACCACCAACAGCAGCAACAGCACCACCACCAACAGCAACAACAGCAGCAGCACTACCAACAGCAACTAAAGTAACAACACCAAGAGCAACAGTAAGAAGAGCAACACCCATATCACCCATGCCGCGCCCTATATGGTGCAAAGCACCCAGCCTTTTTTCTTTTGCGCCCGGTTCTTTTTGTGATTCTATGCCCTGTTCCATCGTAAATATTTCCCTATTGTTTAATAATAGGGTTTTCATACACGGAAAAACAGACGATGTCAATAAAGTTATGTCTTCTGTGTATTAAAGAGTCTTGCGCTGTCCTTACACAGCTTGTCCGCTATGACTGATGTGTAAGTGATGATGCGTTTTGCCCTATCATTCATAAATGAATTCAGGTAATGACGCTGTCCTGATGTTTATAGAACCCTCTGCAAAAGACTGTAAAAATCCTGTAGAATCATTTCATGCAAACGAGCATGAGGTACAAAATGAAAA
>PFTR01000081.1 GCA_002789675.1 Alphaproteobacteria bacterium CG_4_9_14_3_um_filter_47_13
CGCTTCAGGATATAAAACTCAAAAATCCTCTCCTCAAATTGTCCAAAATGGCGCTCCACCACCGTTACTTCAAACTTTTGCAGAGGGTTCTATAATTGGAACGACTCTATAAACGCAGCCTTAATAAGGATATTCAATATTATTGAATGTTCTTTTCGGTAGACCCGCGCCATGGAACAGGCTTTTTTTGCCTTCATAACGATAGGTCTTGCTGCTTTTTTCTTTATCTGCTTCCTGATCCAGGGTCATAGATGTCTTATTCCCCGCTTGCATTGCGGCCAGCTCGGCGGCGGCCAGATCCCGCTCCCGCATGGCCTGTGCCAAAACACCCCTGAACTGGGCATCTCCTATGCTATAATCCTGCATCTGCGGGGTATTATTATTCGGGGACAGCGTAATACTGCCCTGCGCCCGAGCGGGTTGCGCCAGAACGAAAAGCATCACCGCAGTGCCCAGAATTCCTGTTATATATCTTGTCATTTTATTCTCTTTCCCGCTTTTATCTAGCGATTCAAAAATACAGGTTTGGTACCGCCTGATTTTCTATCCGATGATGGCACATAAACTCTCTCTTCGGAAGAATTGTTTAAGGGTGGCGGGGGCTGTTGCACAGAAGATTCCGGATTCTGGCTTATTCCGCTTTTGCCTGTTTCAAGATTATGGACAAGATTCGCCTCATCAGGAATTGTATAATCATAATACCCGCCCTCCTTTGCAGAGGACTCACTCTTGATAAGAATTCCTTTGCCGGACAGGCATGAATCAATCTCTTTTGTACTATAATCAGATGAGTAATTCCCGCTTGTATAGACTTCTTCCATACACTGGGAAAGCGCCATCTGGAAGAGCTCTGATTTTAATCCGCTCTCATCCTGCTCCTGTGCATTCCCCGCAGTCATGGGAAACAACAATAAGCCGGAGGCAATAACCAGACATAAAAAACGCATATTCTCCCCTTCTGATTTTCTTATATTATAGCACAATGGAAAATAGGGGCGCTATTCTCAAGAGAACAGGATATCAAATATTGCCACTCACTATATAAATACTGTATCTCTATATAAATAAGCTGTCCCCGTAGCTCAGCCGGATAGAGCACCAGTTTCCTAAATTGGGGGCCACAGGTTCAAATCCTGTCGGGGACACCATTACATAAGAATAATTTCTTACATCCTGTAATAATGTGTAAAATTCTGTTCGGCGGCATCAATAATATGGCCATTCATGGCGCGAATCAGATCGTATTTTCCAATATGTGGGGGAAGCTCCAGCATTTTATCCAGTGAAAAAATCCTTAAGACATACTGGAACTCGCCTTTTGAATCACAAGGGCCAATGTAACCAATATTATGATGGTCACTCCGGGCATGTTTGGCACCATTAGGAAGCACAGGGTCCTGAGGCTGGGCATTTGCAAGGTGTTCCACAGTTTCCGGTATATCGAATAAAATCCAGTTCACAAAAGATTCTGTACCACCCTCTCTTTTCTCCATAAAAACAACAAAGCTCTTTGTGCCCGCCGGCGTACCTTTCCAGTTTATTTCCGGTGAAATATTCCTGCGAAAGCAGGTGTGCTCAAGCGGCATTTTATCGCGCACATCCATAAAAGGCACATGCAGATTTAACGTTCCGGCAAGCGTATCAAGCCGTAACTGTGGCCTGTCTTGTACGCCGGATGCTGCTTTTCTATCCGGCATTTCCGTGCGGGAGAAAGACGAAGGAGAAACAACCTTTTCCTGCGCCTCCGGCAACACAGCCTGATACTCCTTTGGCTGTGCCGTGACAGAGACTTCCTGAGTAACGGGATCTAATGATAGCAAAGAAGACTCCGGTGCATGACCGTTTAGGGCAACAAACAGGCTGATGCCTATAATCACCATAACAACAAAACCCGTCCCCCCCCAGATCAAAGCTGTGTGATTACTTTTTCTTTTCTCACCTTTTTTCATATTGATGTCAACCTTCAGCCCCTGTTTCCAAAACCGGCACTCATTCAAAACAAGAGATATAATGCCGAATTCGTGGAAAACATTTAGGGTCAGAACTCATTAATTAAGGAGAGCATTTTTCTGTTGGCTGCGGCTTTTGTTTTTCTATAGGCACATGCGCATCTTTCCACATCTTATCAAAATCCTGCTTTAATTTTTCAGCTTCCACAGGATTATTAAAATTAGTTGTCGTCAGATACACATGCTCAAGCTCGGAAGCTTCCCCGGGATAAAACGATACGGCCACAGCAAGCATATAATTGGTTGCGGTAGGCTCCACACGTTCTATCTCATGTTTATCTACGTCCCTGTATAGAACAAAGGAATTTCCACAAACTATAAAATGATTACTGGGGGTCTGATCGGTAATACGTAATTCAGCCCGTCTTTTTGCTAGAGGAGGCAAAGAATCCAGAACGTTATTTTCACCGACATTATCCTGTATAATACGAAATTTAGGAAGACAGGATGTCATGGCTTCTGACAAATCACGCAGATCAGCATTGCCTGCACAATAAATATATACAGGATCATCAACCTTTGCATCACCCATGATCTTTTTAATATCTGATATAACAGAATTGCTGTCCGGCGCGGCATCCTGACGAAAGAATGTTGCTGTTTTTTTAAACCAATCCGTAATAATTGCCATCTTGATTTCTCCAATCTTTAGAAATGACGATATACTCCAATCAGCAGACTATCACAAAAATATTAACAAATATCATTGCCTGTAGATAAAAGATTTTATTATGTATTATTATAGAAAACTTAATAGACATAGTCAATAAAATAAAAAAGCTGCATTTATTTATAACTCTCCTCCTGCCCTGCGTTAACGAACCATAATGCTCTTGCTCTCAAAAAGGACGGTACTGCACAAGTATCTGTTAAATTTCATCTTTCCTTTTTTTCTTTACTTTTTACCCATTATACAAGAAAAAGAATGGGGTTAAGAACAAAGGAAATTGTGGCTTATTTACACTTGAGGCTTGACTGCAAAGCCATGAGATGGTGAATATGCAAAAATCTATTTCTTTGCAAAGATGATGGAATACAGGCTAAAAAAACCTGTCACAAATAACTAGTACTAGGGTAAATGGGCATATCCCAGCTAAATATAGAAGACGTAGAGATCAAACTCGCGCAAACAGAAGAAGAAGTCGAGGCCTCCCAGCGCCTTCGCTACAGGGTTTTCTATGAGGAATATGCCGCAAAACCCAGCGAAGAAATGGCACGCGAACGGCGGGATATGGATGACTTTGATTCTATCGCCGAACATTTGATTGTTCTTGATAATTCAATCAAAGACCCGATAGACCGCATTGTCGGAACATACCGTCTTTTGCGCCATGAGGCGGCAAATAAACATGGAAAATTCTATACAAGCGATGAATATAATATTGATTCTCTTATCAATAGCGGTTCAACGCTACTGGAGCTTGGCCGTTCCTGCGTGCTGGCGGATTATAGAACCAGACCCGTGTTACAGCTTCTCTGGGAAGGCATTATCGAGTTCATGCTCACGCATGATATCGGAACCATGTTCGGCTGCGCCAGTTTACACGGAACGAATATTGAAGCGTTTTCCCAACAACTGGCCTATATGCACCATTATCATTTATCCCCCGAAAATATTCGCCCCAGAGCGCTGGACAAGCATTATGTCGACATGAATCTCCATTCCAGGGAAGATCTTAATGCGATTGAGGTTTTCAAATCCCTGCCACCTCTGATCAAAGGCTATCTGCGGGTGGGTTGTACAATCGGAGAAGGCGCGGTCATTGACCACCAGTTCAATACGACGGATGTTTGTATCGTCCTGCCTATGAACGAGTTTGCACCGCGCTATCGCAGACATTATGCCCGTAAAATCAATGCCCGTTACCAGCCTTCCAAAAACGGAGCGGGTGAAGGGAATGGTGCTCTTGTGCTGGCACGGAGATTTTCCTGATGGGTCATTTCAGGGCAATCCTGAAATTCGGGCAATTCTTTTTCTGGTGTGCTGTTCTGATACCCGTCCAGATAACCATCACCACTTTCAGCCGCAGGCAAGCGGCTTATATTCTGCCGCATTTCTTCCATAAAAGAGTTTGCCGCATCTTTCAAATTAATGTCGAGACGACAGGAGCGCCTCTTGAAAAAGGGCAATTTCTTTATATTGGCAACCATATTTCCTATCTTGATATTTCCGTGATTACAGCAGTTCTTCCTGTTTCTTTTGTGGCCAAACAGGAGGTTGCGAACTGGCCTTTCTTCGGATTATTGGCCAAATTACAGCAGACCGCTTTTATAGACCGTGCCCGTCATGCCAGCAAAAAGGGGCGCACCGCACTTCAGGACAGACTGAAAGACGGTAAAAGTCTTGTTCTCTTTCCGGAGGGAACCTCCTCGGATGGCAAAACGATCCTGCCTTTTAAATCAACTTTGTTCAGTATTCTTGACAAGGGAGAGTCAGATTTGCTGGTTCATCCCTTTACAATTGAGCTGCTTGAGGTGAACGGTCACAGTATTCAATCACAGCAGGATCGGGATCTTTACGCCTGGCATGGAGATATGACTTTAATTCCCCACTTCTGGGACTTTGCCCGATCGCACGGTGCAAAAGTAAAGCTTCACTTTCATACGCCCTTTCGGGTAAAAGAGAGTGACAATAGAAAAGATCTGGCGAAACTCTGCCATAACATTGTGGCACAAGGCTTAAATTTAAAAGGAGATCAACATGGATATCACGACGATAGAAGCAATCAGCTTACAGAAATACCTGCAAAGAAAGTTTCGTAACACAGAAATCACCCTTCGCGAACGGGCGCAGGCGAAAGATTCGGTCGAAGTCCTTCTAGGCGGTGAGTTTATCGGTATCATCTATAAAGATGACGAAGACAAGGATGACGTTTCTTATGACTTTAACATGGCCATTTTATCCATGGATTTAAAAGAAGCGGCATAAAAGCGCTATATAATTTGCCAACCTATCCTTCTTTCCAGTAGAATTATATTATACGTCTTTTTTAGCAGGCATGACTTTTACTGCAAACTCGTATAAAATATAAAGAAATGGATTAGCGGGAATCAGGGGATATATCTTATGAGACTGGAAAAGACAGGTTTTTACAAAGATATTGGCCTGAAAACGGGTCTGTTTCTATGTGCGGCTCTTCTGGCTTTTTCTGTTTCATTCTCGTCTTTTGCCGCCGTGCCTGAATCACCCTGTGATCCGCAATATATGGACGCGCTGGAAGCACGCGCCTGGCTTGAGGCGCAGCGTGAAATTACGCAGAACAAGAATCTGATCTACAAACCGGATAGCGTTCTGGAATATACCTGCTTTCACATGTTCCTGAATGAAGCTGCCAGCAATTTTGCCACAAACCGGCAGTTCAGTGAAACGGATCGCTGGAATGGCCATCCGACCGGTTTCAGCAACACAAGTACAGACGAATCCCTGACTTTTGTTGTCTTGCAGCCTTTGATAAATTATCTGAATAATAACTTTAATACACAGGGCTTTAATGCAGGAACCTATCTGAACAATAGAACGGCGACGGGTCCTATTGGCGGCGCTCCGCCTGGTACAGTACAAGGCAACACACCCTATAACTGTGCAGAAATGCAGGCCGTCTGGCAACTGGCCCGCTGCGCCAATTTCATTGATCCGGCGCAGGCCAATTATGACGGCTTCTTCGATTTTGCCCGTTACGAGACGGCCAATAACGATCCACGGAGAGAGGCAACACCCTGGGGACTTATGTGTACAGCAGATCCCCGCTTTGCCGCCAACCGTGCCAATGCGTTTAATAACAGACAACAAATGTTTGATGTGAATACCGAGATTGTTCCCCATGCCGATGGGACACCTTATGAGGAGGATAATGTCATTACCCATCTGGACTGGATTTTACCGGGGAACTGTAACCTGTCACAGGAGATCCCAACCGGTATCAGTATCAGAAGACCTGACCTGAATAGTGGCGCGGCCTATGACGAAAGAATCTGTACCAATCCCGGCTGCTCGGCACAACCCGGGGGGGGCTGTATCCCGTAATAGAGCGGCTTAACGGCGTGTGCCGACGTTATCGCCTCCGGCCTCTTTACCCCAGATGGCCTGCAGTTTTTTATCACGACCACAGCCACCACGATAATATTTATAGCGCCACGGATTTTTTATATAATAATCCTGATGATATTCTTCCGCCGGGTAGAAGGTGGCGGCAGACAGGATTTGCGTTGCGATTTCCTTGCCAAAATGCTTTTCCATTTTCTTTTTTGACACTTCAGCCCGCCTCTGCTCCGCCTCGTCTTTCACAAAAATAGCGGCGCTATACTGCTCTCCCCTGTCACAGAACTGCCCCGCCGCATCAAAGGGGTCAATATTGCGCCAGAAGACATCCAGCAATGTTTCATAGCTGA
>PFTR01000114.1 GCA_002789675.1 Alphaproteobacteria bacterium CG_4_9_14_3_um_filter_47_13
AAAAAGGCGCTTCGCAGCGCCTCTTCTGTTGATCTGGCCGCAGAAGTTTATTTTTTGTGCGGGGGGAGTTTTTTCTCGGTGAAGAGAACGTGACAGCCGATTTTGCCTGTTTCAGGGTGGACGGCGTATCTGTCATATTTGCGGAAGGACAGTTTTTCAGTCGCGCCTTTGCCTTTTTTCACGTAATAGGTTGTGCCTGTCGGGTTGCCGTATTTGTTTTTGGCATCCGTAATCAGACGAACTTTTGTTGCAATCCCTTTTTTAGCCATGTCTTGAAGCCTTCTCTTACTTATAAATCAGAACGGGAGAATAAGCATTTTCCGGCGTATGTCAAGAAAATCATTTGCGTTTTTTGCGGAAAGTGTCTTTTTTCTTCTTTCCTTTGAAGCCTTCCCTGCGTCCGGGCGGTGTTGCCCTGCGCAGGGTCAGACCGGGGATATCGGCGCTTTCGGTGCCGACAAGCTCCAGAAGCGTACTGCCGGTCAGGCCATCAGCCTCGCGCAACCGGACGGTGACGGAGGCTCCCATACGGTAAACCCGCTTTTTGCTACGGCCAATCAGCGCATGTTGTACTTCGTCATGGATGTAATAATCATCAGGCAGCGTACGGATCGGGATCAGGCCATCCGCGCCGGTATCGGCAAGGGCAACAAACAGGCCAAAGCGCGAGACACCGGAGATACGCCCGGCGAATTCCGCACCGATCTGTGTGGATAGATAGGCGGCGGTAAAACGGTCAATGGCGCTGCGTTCGGCCTGCATTGACTGGCGCTCGGTCTGCGAGATATGGTCGGATTTTTCGGCCAGTTGCGCTATTTCGCCGTCATCCAGACCGCCTTCGCCGAGGCCATAGGCACGAACGAGGCTGCGATGCACCAGCAGATCGGCATAGCGCCGGATGGGAGAGGTAAAATGGGCATAGCGATCCAGCGCCAGACCGAAATGGCCGATATTATCGGGACTGTAATGTGCCTGCGACTGGGCGCGCAGAATGACCTGACTGACCAGATGGGAGTAGGGCAGGGATTCAGCCTTGTGCAGAAGCTGGTTGATCTGCGCGGAACGGATGACCTGCCCTTTGGGAAGGGACAGGCCAAGTCCCTGGATAAACTCGCGGGCGCTGTCGAGTTTATCCGGTTTGGGCGTGTCATGGATGCGGTAGACGCAGGATGCTTTTTTCTTTTCAAGAGCGCTCGCTGCCGCAACATTGGCCAGAATCATGAACTCTTCGATCAGTTTATGACTATCCAGCCGCTCGCGCAGTTTCACGCCGGTCATATTATTATTGTCATCAAGTAGGATCTGGCGCTCCGGCAGATCCAGATCAAGCGCTCCGCGTTTTTCCCGTGCTTGCCAAAGTGTTTCAAAGGCACTGTAAAGCGGATTGATGACGGTATCCATCAAAGGTGTGGTGATATCATCTTTTATGCCGTCACGCGCAGCCTGTACCTGTTCGTATGTCATGCGGGCAACAGACTTCATGAGGCCGCGCACGAATTTGTATCTGACGAGCGTTCCTTCCCCGTCAATCCACATATGCACGGCAAGACAGGCGCGGTTTTCATGCGGTCTTAAGGAACACAGGTCATTGGAAAGCCGCTCGGGGAGCATCGGTATAACGCGATCCGGAAAATAGGTGGAGTTTCCGCGTCCGTAAGCCTCCTGATCAAGCGGACTTTCGGGGCGGACATAAAAAGAAACATCGGCTATGGCGACAATCAGATGAAAGCCGCCTTCCCTGTCTTTTTGTGCAAAGACGGCATCATCAAAATCCCGCGCATCCGCTCCGTCAATCGTCACCAGCGGAATGTCCCGCAAATCTTCCCGTTTTTCAAGCCCGGGTACCGCCATTTCCCGTGTTTCCTTGAGAACGGAAGCCGGAAACTCTTCTCGCAGACCCATTTCATGGGCACTGATCAGGCTAATGGCTTTGGGATCGGTTTCGTGGCCGATGACCTGCACAATTCGTACTTTTTTATTGCGTACATTACGGGCAGGCTGTACCTCGCCAATGACCAGATCGCCTTCTTTGGCCGTGCCAAGATCTTCCGGCGCAATGTCAAAATCATAGCGTGCCTTCTTATCGGCGGGACTGAGGACAAAGCCGTTGCGCTGCTTCCGGATTAAACCAAGAACATGGCCTTGAGGCGTATCAAGGCGGCGGATAATATGAGCCTCATAAACGCCGTCCGGTTGTCGCTCCAGCCGCGCCAGAACACGGTCACCAATGCCAAGCGCCGGATGTCCCTTTTTATCGGGCTGGATTTCAATGCGGGGCGGGGTTTTATCTTTTTCCTGCACCGGTTTTGCCAGAACATCACCATCAATATCAATGTCGATAACTTCAATAACGGTCACTTCCTGCAAGGCATCGGGAATGCTGAACCCGCCGCCGGGTTGTTTGACAATATCCCCGTCATTTTCAAGCGCCCGTAACATTTTTTTGAAAGGGAGACGGTCATCCCCCTTGATGGCGAATGCTTTGGCCAAGTCACGCTTGCTTTGCGGGGTGGGGCTTTGGGCAATATAGGACAGTAATTCTTCGCGGGTGATGTTCATGAAATCTATCTTATACCTTTCCGGCGAACGTTAATATGCTTTCTTACGATTTTGGTGATTGTAACGAATTTTTAACATCTTCCTGATACGATGAAGTCGGATGGATTTATCTAAAATTTTATTTTTATCTCCGGAAGGCGCGTGTCGATGACGGATATCAAAGAAAAAAGCAGGGATATACAGAAGAAAAAATCGGTTTTTCCGGGAACGGAACCGATTATTCCCGATGATGTCCCTTTATGGCCAAGCGCGGCTTCTACGATGAAAATTGATGTGGCGGTCAATGAAGACGGTATGGTCTGGGTTATCCATGATAAACCGTTTCCCGATTATCTGGAGTGGATCGAATTTGATAAAGAATTGGGTATGATGAGCTTTGTCACCGCACTGGGGAAAATTCAGGGGCTGGGGATGAAAATCCATCCGCCCATGGATGAGTATCTCGTCGAAACAAAACAGGTGTGCGTTATCATGATCCGTGATGAACAGATCCGCGATATGGCGCTTGTTCCCCTGAATGTGCAGGATTATGGACTGATTGCGGCGGGAGGGAAGAAATGAACCGGAATAATGATATGATGAATCAACCGATGGACGGACGACAGTTTTCCTGGAATGTTTTGGCAGAAATGGGTATGACCCCCGGTGATATGCGGGATATAATGCTTGATATCAGCCGAAATGGAGATTTAGGGCTTATGGCGGCACAGGGAATGGGTTTGAAAGGGGCTTCAACCTCCGGACACCGTACCGAAGAAAAACATCATGGTCATGGTGCAGGGTATGCTGATGAGATGAAGCACCGGAACGAAGAATTTTTCGAAAAGAAACAGGAACAACAGGAACGCTGGCAGGCGCAAAAAGATCTGGATCAAAAGGTTTTTGAAGAAAAACAGGCACAGCAGGATCATGCGGCAAACAGACCAGCAGAAGATGCGCATACAATGCGCATTGGCACTCTTCCTCTTGCTTTTGTTGGCGGGCTTATCGGACTGGAATTAATGGAGGATGCCGTGAATGCGACAGGAAATATCCTCTCCCCCCACGGGGATGCTTTAGGCGGAACGCCTACGATGATAGCAAGTAATAATGGGGGAAGCCTGACCAGTCAGGCGCAGAATATATTGGGCGCCCCGCAAAACAATCTTCTTGTGACAGGACCAAACCAGACACAAAGCCCGACTTTGGGTCAGCCTGCGCCGACTTTGCAGCAGAGCGGCGTGACACCGCCTTCAATCGCACCGATTCCGGGAATGAATGGCCCCTCGGGGGCAGGATAATTCTGGAGAAATCTGTTCGTTTTTAAACAGGGATGGCCGCAAAAGTAATATATTACGGGCTTCTTAAACTATTTTCTTTCTTTTTGTCGTAAAATCCTGTACGACAATGCCCGTATGAAACAGAAACTCCGCAATATAGCGATTATCGCCCACGTTGACCATGGCAAAACCACGCTCATCGATTCCATTATGAAGCAAAGCGGCATGTTCCGCGAAGGCCAGAAGGTGGATGAACGTCTGATGGACTCCAATGATCTGGAGAAAGAGCGCGGCATCACCATTCTTGCCAAATGTACATCTGTGAAATGGGACGATATTCGTATCAATATTATCGACACACCCGGACACGCCGATTTTGGCGGTGAGGTAGAGCGCGTTCTTGGCATGACAGATGGCGTAATTCTTCTGATTGATGCTGCTGAAGGACCCTTGCCCCAGACAAAGTTTGTTTTAGGAAAAGCGCTGGCGCTGAAATTACGCCCGATTGTGATTATTAACAAGATTGATCGTGCCGATGCTCGTTCTGAAGAGGTTCTGAACGAGGTGTTTGATCTGTTTGTTTCGCTGGATGCCAGTGACGAGCAGCTTGACTTCCCGACGCTTTATGCCTCTGGCCGTGACGGCTGGTCTGTTCGTGATCTGTCCGAGCCGCGTGAAAATCTGCATTCATTGCTGGAAACCGTGATTTCTCATGTGCCGCCGCCGCAGGTGGAAGAGGGAAAACCCTTTGCCATGCTGGCGACATTGCTGAGCTATGACCCCTATCTCGGGCGCTGCCTGACCGGACGTGTTGTTCATGGTTCGGCCAAAGTCAACGAGAATGTCAAGGCAATGAGCCTTGATGGAAAAACACTGGAAACAGGACGCCTGACCAAGCTTCTGACATTCGAGGGCACAAACAAGGTTCCTGTCGATCAGGTTCATGCCGGAGATATTATCTGTATCGCCGGACTGACCGAAGCATCTGTGGCCGATACAATCTGTCATCCTGATGTAACAACACCTCTGGAAGCAACGCCGATTGATCCGCCGACAATGGCTGTTTCAATCTCGGTTAATGATTCACCTTTTGCCGGACAGGAAGGCAAAAAAGTAACCTCGACCGTCATCCGCGAGCGTCTGCTGTCCGAAGCCGAAACAAATGTGGCTATTACCTTCGGAGAGAGTGAAGGCAAGGATGTTTTCGAGATCGGAGGGCGCGGGGAATTACAGCTTGGTGTTCTGATTGAAACAATGCGGCGCGAGGGTTTCGAGATGATAGTCTCGCGCCCCCGTGTTTTATTGCGTGAAGAAAACGGACAGACTCTGGAGCCGATTGAAGAAGTGATTATTGATGTTGATGAAGAATATTCAAGCACTGTTATTGATGCGATGAACCGTCGTAAGGCTGATATGACCGATATGCGTTCCTCCGGTGCCGGGAAGACACGGATTACTTTTCTTGCTCCCTCACGTGGCTTGATCGGATATCAGAGCCGCTTTTTGACGGATACGCGTGGTACGGGGGTGATTAACCGCCTGTTCCATTCTTATGCGCCATATAAAGGAGATATCCCGCAGCGGCGTAATGGTGCCCTGATTTCCAATGACACTGGAACAGCGGTTGCCTATGCCATCTTTAATCTGCAGGATCGCGGTGTCATGTTTATCGGACACCAGACTCCAGTCTATCAGGGTATGATTGTCGGAGAACATAGCCGTGATAATGATCTCGAGATCAATGTTCTGAAAGGCAAAAAGCTGACCAATATGCGTGCATCGGGTACAGACGAGGCGGTGACACTGACACCGCCGCGCCGTATGTCGCTTGAGGAAATGATGGCCTATGTCAACGAGGACGAGCTTCTTGAGGTCACACCGAAAAATCTGCGCCTGCGTAAAAAGTTTCTTTGCCCGAACGAACGCAAACGCGCCTCGAAAGCATAGAGTTTTTATACGTTTACATAGTGGTTCTCATTATAAACCGAATATTGCCCCGCCATACCGTAGGAAAAGCGGTCTTCACCGATTTTATTCCAGTGATGATGCAGTTTTACAACGCTAGCCGGTAGAGAGCCGTGATCCCAGTTTGTCCGCATTATGCCCTTGTCGGCAAAATCAAGAAATGAAACCGGAAACGCTTTACGCGGTGCTTTTAGCCCCAGATCAACCAGCGTTTTTGTCACCAGAGCATCACCGGTTTCCATGACATCGGCGGCAAACTGGATGGCGGCAAGAATTTTAATTTCCATCCGGCTGGTGGGAACATCGCGTAAATGCCGCATGAAACGGACATAGATTTCCATTTCAAAGCGGGTCTCTTCCCCCGCCTGAGGGGGAAGAGGTAAGATCACCCGTTCGTAGTTATTTGCAGTCTTGTGATTGGATGGACTGGAAATCGGTTCTGTCTGTGGCCTGTTATTTATTTTGTTTCTCATGATGTATTCCTCCCCCTGCTTTATAAACCATTGGATACGGCGGGTTGTTCCTGCCTGTATTTTTTTATAAACAGAGGTGGTCCTACTTTGTTGGACAGGTTGGCGGCGTTTTTAAGGTGGAATCCC
>PFTR01000015.1 GCA_002789675.1 Alphaproteobacteria bacterium CG_4_9_14_3_um_filter_47_13
CGGCGAAAATCGGATGAATAAGTCATCTTTATAATATAATCAATTTATATGATCTTGGCTATATGTCAGGAATCGCCCTGTATCTTTCTGCATCGGGATCATAATTGTCTTTCAGGGTTGCCTCTATAATCCCTGTAAGAATATCCGGCGCATACAGGCGGTAACTCTCGAGAATGCGGCTTGCACAAAAAACAAACATTCCGCTATTCCATAAAAAACAATCCTGTTCTATATAAGCCTGCGCTGTTAAATGATCCGGCTTTTCAACAAATTCTGTGGCCTGGAACACAGTACCGGAAAGGATTTCATGGCCTGCGCGAATATAGCCATAACCTGTCTCGGGACGTGTCGGAACAATACCGAAGGTTACAAGGTAATGCTCTTCTGCCACCGTTATTGTTTCTTCCAGGGCGCTTGCAAGTTTTTGTTCATGGCGGATATGATGATCCGTTGGGAGAACCCACAGGATATGATCCTCTCCGAACGTACGGGCTATATAATGCGCCGCCAGCGCAATTGCGGCGGCGGTGTTACGGGGGCATGGCTCGCATAGGATGTGGGTGTTTATTCCGGAATGAAGCGCCTGAAGTTGTTGCGTCAGTTCCTGCTCTCCTTCTCCGGCGGTGACAAAGACAAATTCATTATTGGTTCTGCCACAAATGCGCTGTGTTCGTAGAACCGTTTCCTGAATCAGGGAAAAAGCACCGATGAGTTTTAAAAATTGTTTGGGTTTATCATCCCGGCTTAAAGGCCAGAGTCTGGCTCCCACACCGCCGCACAGGATCACAGGAATAATTTTTGCGTCTGTTTTCAAGCATATCTCCATAAGGACTATGACAGCAATATCATTATATCGAATAGCACAACTCGTCTTCATAATAACCCTGCGCGTACAGAGCCGCCGTCAGATCACCATGTAAAATACAGTTATCAAGAAATTGCTGCAGCAAAGGTTTCGGGTGATAGCCAATACCAAGCCCTGCCATCTGCAGCATGGGAAGATCATTTGCACCATCTCCCAGAGCAAGCACTTCATCGGCTTCAAGGTTTTTTCCGGTTTTATATTGTTGCAGAAAGGCTGTTTTGCTGTCCTTATCCAGAATGGGGTCGGCCACAGATCCTGCAAGAAAACCATTTTCTATCTGCAGCAAATTTCCGTGGAAATAGTCAAAACCGGCCTGTTTGCCTATCGCTTCTGTAAAAAAGGTAAAGCCTCCGGACACAAGAACGCAAAGCGCCCCGTTTTTTTTCATCGTTTTAATAAGTGTTTTTGCACCCTGATTGAGTTTTGTTTGTGCCAGTGTTTGTGTCAGAGCGTGTTCCGGCAGTCCTTTTAAAAGCGTAACCCGCGCACGAAGAGCCTCCTTAAAGTCAAGCTCTCCGCGCATGGCGCGCTCTGTAATCGGCGCAATTTTATCTTTTATTCCAGCATAAGCAGCAAGATCATCCAGCGTTTCACCGGAGATAATGGTGCTGTCCATATCGGCGATCAAAAGCTTTTTCCGGCGATTTTTTGAGGATGTCACAAAAATGTCAATGCCATCTTTATAAAAATGGGCGTGCAGTTCTTTCAGAAGAGTTCCGCCCCCCTGACGATCAATAGTGATATCAACCGCCTTGTAAGGTGCGAGCCACGCATCTTCACACATTATGGTAAAATTGTTCTGTTGTAGCAAAGCTTTTGCTGTGGCAATATGTCCGCTAGATAACGGAACCTGTGATGATACCAGCGTCATGTAAAAAAGCATCAGGATTACGGCAGTTAGAGGTTTATGGGCTTTAAAAATCCGGGAATATTATTGTTTTTAAAAAAGATATACTTGTGTTATTCCCGAGATTATCAGATGAATCAATTATAATTTAGAGTTTCCAGTTTTGTATGAGCTTTCAATTATTGATGTAATGATGTCATACGCATCTATTTTTCCATTCATCACTTGCAATAAAGCGTTGCCTATGGCACGACTATTTTTGGTGAAACTATTTGGATCCAAGGAATATATCATGTTTAAAAAGCTAACCCTTACCGCCTGGAGTTTATTGATTATGACAGTTGCCACAACAGGAAATGCGCAAGCCGCAGACCCACAGGACACTCTTTATCTGGAGCTTGACTCTGGCCGCGTGACAATTGAAATGCTGCCTGACATTGCCCCGAAACATGTAGAGCGGATTACAACGCTGACACAAGAGGGTTTTTATGACGGGATTGTCTGGCACCGTGTTATTGACGGCTTTATGGCACAGACAGGTGACCCGACCGGAACAGGGATGGGCGGCTCCGAGCTCCCTGATCTTCCTGCGGAATTCAGTGATTACCAGTATAAACGAGGCACCATTGGCATGGCACGGACACAAAGCCCCGATAGTGCGAACTCCCAGTTTTTTATCTGCTTTACCGATGATGGCTGTGACTTTCTGACAGGCCAGTATACGGTCTGGGGTCAAGTCACGGAAGGCATGGAGCTTATTGACAATCTTTCCCGTGGTGAACCTCCCGTCACACCCGATAAAATTGTGAAAATGCAGCTTGCCTCCGATCTTGCTGCCGCAGAAGCAGCGAGAAAGGCTCAGGGAACTGTCGTCATGCCTTCTGAATCAGCCCCTGTTGAGTCCCCGTCTCCTGAAATGATGCAGGAATCCGATGAAATAACAGACTCTCTTGAAATCATCAAGGAAGAGGCCGCTGAATAATGGCGAATGAGGCATGGTGGCGCGGGGCGGTTTTTTATCAGATTTACCCGCGCTCTTTTTTTGATAGCAATAATGACGGTATCGGCGATCTCTACGGGATTACGACCAAACTGGAATATGTCGCAGCACTGGGCGTCGATGCCATATGGATCTCCCCTTTTTATAAATCCCCGATGGCGGATTTTGGGTATGATATTTCCGATTACCGCGATATTGACCCGATTTTCGGGGTCAATGAAGATTTTGATATGCTCCTGCGCAAGGCGCATGATCTTGGTCTGAAGGTTATTATTGATATGGTTCTGAGCCATACCTCCGATAAACATTCCTGGTTTGTGGAAAGCCGGACGGGTTCTGAATGTGCAAAGGCAGACTGGTATGTCTGGGAAGATGCCAAACCGGATGGTACGCCGCCCAATAACTGGCAGTCTGTTTTCGGCGGCCCTTCCTGGACATTTGATACAAGGCGTGGCCAGTATTATATGCATAATTTCCTGAAAGAGCAACCTGATCTGAATTATCACAATCCCGCCGTACAGGATGCCGTGCTGGAAGAATGCCGTTACTGGCTTGAACGCGGTGTTGATGGCTTTCGACTGGATGCCATCAATTTTCTCTTTCACAATAAAAATCTGGAGGATAATCCGGCAAGGGAGGGCTATAATTCTCATATTACACAATTTGAAAAAAAATCCCCTCATGGGATGCAAATTCATAAAAATGATATTTCCCAGCCGGAAACACTGGAATTTATCAAACGGATCCGGGCGCTGATGGCCGAATATCCGGGAACAATGACTTTGGGAGAAATCGGGGATGAGGATCCTTATAAAACCTCGGCGCAATATTCCGATAACGGAAAATATCTGGATACTTGCTATAACACCCATTTCATGTCGGGTCAAAGCAAGGACTTTGCCGCTGACACGATTAGAAAACCCATAGAGGAATTTATAACCCAGCCTTATGAAAGCTGGCCGTCATGGGCCTTCAGCAATCATGATGTGGTTCGGGTCATGAGCCGTTGGGGGCGGATACAACATCACACAAATAACCCTGATTTTGCCAAATTGCTGATTGCGCTTTTATGCTCCTTATGGGGCACGGTTTTTCTCTATCAAGGAGATGAACTTGGCCTTCCGGAAGCGGATATTCCTTTTGAAAGACTGCAGGATCCCTGGGGGAAGTATCTCTGGCCAGAATGGCAGGGACGCGATGGATGCCGTACCCCGATGCCGTGGAATAGTGATAAAAAACATGCCGGATTCAGCACGGCTAAGGAAACGTGGCTTCCTATTCCTAATGAGCATTTGGAACTTGCTGCGGATTCTCAGGAAAACAATGAAAATTCAACCCTGCATTTTGCCCGCGAATTTCTGAAATGGCGTAAAGAACAACCGGCTCTTATCACGGGAGACATCACCTTCCATGATACGGGAGATCCAATGATTCTTTCCTTTACACGATCCCATCCAACGCAGACTCTGCTCTGCCTGTTCAATTTTTCCGATGAAGAAAAAACAGTGGCCATCCCTCTGGAAAATCAAAAAGAAACTATCTTGCGACCCTTCGGTAATTTTTACGTATCTGTTTGAAACGCCGAAGGTTTTAATCTGTTTTAGTAACTATTTTTTTATTACCATTTTCATAGCCGACCATATGCATGAATAACGTTCCGTAATCTGTTTTAACGCGCAATTTAACCGGAACAGCGGGCCCCTGCTCATCCAGTTTTGCCAGCCATACGGTTGGAAGACTTCCTTTGTTACGCCCCTGTTCCTGAATAGAAGCCCAGCCACGCGGCTTTTTATGCCACGCGCCGCTCATAGGAAGCACCTCGATCTCACAGCGGACAGTCACCCCTTCGTAAATATTATATTTTGTCGGTGCCAGAATTTCTTCGTCCATGTGACGAAAGATCAGTTTAAAACGGCGCTTGCCATCAAAGACTTCATCTTCCCCCTCACAGAGACCCGTTGTAGATACGGCCTGCATCGCCTGCAACGTTGCCGTCAAAGCATCGGTTGTCCCCTGTACCAGATCATCTTCAAGCGTTTCCGGTGATTCATCCTGTCCCCCTTCAAAAACATGCAGACTTTTAAAATCCCCATCCTTGCTATAGTGATACTCCTTAACATCCTCCTCACCATTCCAGATAGCGGTGGATTTATGAAGTTCCGGACGTTCCTGACCGTCTTTAAGACGCCAGCCATGCGTTTTAAATGTGCCGCTCCATGGTACCAGTTTCCCGAGAAATCCTTTTGTCGCCGCAACCAGTTCAAGACTGTATCGATCCTGCGAATCATATGAAACATCAAACTCGGCCTGCACAGCATTAATACCGCCAGCATAAAGTTCGTAGGTCATTTTCTGGATATGAGATCCGATTGCTGTCCTGGATGGCATGGCATAAGCCTCTGTATGGGGCTGCGTTGCCAGTCCCGCAAGAAAAAAACACCCTGCACTAAAAATAATGCCCGGCATAAGTAATTTTCTGCCCGCCCATGCCTTCTTTGAAACTGCTGACCCCTTGTGCTTTGTCATTGTTGATCCCTCCAAGATCCAAATCCAGAAAACCTTTATTTTTAAGATGGCAGACCGTCTGCCAGAGAAGTAAATTATGCGCCGCTGCTTTTCTGCCGTCTTCCGAACTCCATCCGATCTGGTATGTTGCACTTTTTCCATGACACAATATTAAAATAGCGGCAATTGCCTGATTATCCACTATAGCACGGCCAATCAGTAAATGGTTCTTTGGCACAAATATTTTTGCAAACTGTCGTATAAGCGCGACCGAAGCACCATCATACTCCTTTTTCGCCTGATCTGATTGATATTTGGTTAACAGCCATGATAAATTTTTTCCTTCTTCATCCCAGTCAATGGATAAGTCTGACTGCTCTGCCTTTTTTAACTTGTTGCGCCATTTTGGTTTCAGCGCCTTTCGCAGGATTTCTTCCTCCTGATCTAGATCAAGCCAGATTGTCTGATAAGCGGGGTGTGGCAAGCGTTTGTAAGAAGGATGTTCGAAGGACGCGGCTGCGGGAATAATACGGCGGCGGCGGCCAAAGCGCGCTGGAAATTCGTGATTGAGCGTATCAAAAAAGGCTGTGATATGTGCAGGCGTGCCAAAACCATCAAACCAGAGGGGGCCGCAATCAAGAATCAGTCCGTGCAAAAGTTGTCTGCCTAATCGCGCTTCAAGAATTTGGACAAGGCCAGCTTCTTTGTCATCTAGAAAGATAAGTCCCCAGCGTGCTTTCTGGTGATTCGCTGCGCAAATGACGCGGGCATAATCATAGCTTTGTAATAAGCTCGCACGGCGGATTTGATCAAACCTCTCCTCCCATGCGGGAAGAGAGATTTGATTCCATTGAATATGGCAGTGGGGCATTAAAAATTATTATTTTGGTGCGAATGTTGTCAGTATAGATTTCATGTTGGTTGTGTCGAGTGCAATAGCCTTATCTTGTGTATTTTTTTGTGCTTCTGTGGCAAGCGCAGTGACAGCAGGTAGAGGTGGTCCTACTTTGTTGGACAGGTTGGCGGCGTTTTTAAGGTGGAATCCCGTTTCAACAATTATGCCGCCATTGCGTAAATTT
>PFTR01000127.1 GCA_002789675.1 Alphaproteobacteria bacterium CG_4_9_14_3_um_filter_47_13
ATTTCTTCTTTTTGTCATATCGGTAGATCCCTTTCGTTTTAATGTCAGAATTCCACCTTAGCAACATGTCCGATTTTCTGGGACCACCTCTTTGTTCATCTTCGTTCCTTTTCAAGTCACTTCGATAAACCAAAAACATCACCTTAACAATATGCCTCTCCGTGTCCAACTTGTGCTGACGCTAAACAATGGATACACTTCTATTGGTTGATAGTGATAAACAAGAAAGGCACTCTATTAGAGAATATATGCAACAACATGACATTGTTGTTCTAGAAACAATATCGGGGAAACGGTCTCTTGAAGTTCTGCAACAACATCTCGTTAATATTATTCTATTAAATCTGGATCTGCCGGATGGTAACGGGCTGGATTTTATCAATGACATCCGGAAATATTCAGAGGCTCCGCTTATTGTGATCAGTAATGATAAAAACCTGTCCAGCAGTATTTTCTGTCTGGAAAGAGGTGCCGATGACTTTGTATTAAAGCCATTTGCCCCCAACGAGCTTCTTGCCCGTATAAAAGTAAATCTTCGCCGCTGTAAAAACCTGCATTCAAATATGAATTTCTCCCCTAATAATACAGTCCTGCAGAATGAGAGAGTCACTTTTGGAAACTGGGTTCTGGATTTCAAAAAATTCCAGATTTACAACCAAAATGGCGCTTCTGGAGAGTTGACAAGTAAAGAATTTAAAATTCTTGCTCTGCTGGTAGAGCATACGGGACAAGTCATAAAACGGGAGGATTTATGTCATGGTGTAAAAGAAGGAAACTACGTCCCGACCCCACGCGCCATTGATGTTAAAATTGCCCGTATTCGGAAAAAAATAGAAGATCATGCTGAAGAGCCGCAAATTATAACGACCGTACGCGGCATTGGTTATATGTTTAATAAAAAATAAGATTTTTTTGATATATATCACAGAGAAATAATCTATTTCCTGCAAGATCATTATAAGCAGACCATCAATAAAGGATTTTATGAATGTTTGAATATAATGATCTTGTTAAAGAAATTAACAGCCTTAAAAAATTTGCATGGCACCTTGCCGGCAACAAATCAGATGCCGAGGATTTATTACAGAATACTTTATTAAAGGCATTAGAAAAAAACTATCAATTCCAGCAGGATTCAAACCTGTTTAGCTGGACATCCAAAATTATGTTTCATCAATTTATTAATGAATATAGACGCCGCCTTAAATTCGACAGTAAATATGATCCTGATCCTTATATTAACAGAATGTATGTTGCGCCCTCACAAGAGAAGAAGGCAGAATTTTTCGAAGTTGATGAAGCATTATCGACCCTGACACAAAAACACCGTGAGGTTTTATTTATGATTTGCATTGCCGGTATGGGGTATAAAGCAGTGGCAAAAAATCTTAAAATCCCCGTTGGCACCGTGCGTTCGCGCCTGTCGCGTGCGCGTGAGCAGCTTCAAAATCACATGGACAAACCGCTTCTCTACAGACGGGCAGGTTAAGAAAGTTCAGGTACCCTGCAGGACTTCACCCGAACCGACACCGCCACTGACAGGAACAGAAGATTTCGGCTTATGATCATCTTCTTCATGATCCGGTGTCTCCCGCAAAATCGGTTCACCACGCAGCAACGCCTTGATCTCGTCTCCGGATAATGTTTCATATTCCAGCAGCGCCTTGGCCAGCATATGCAATTCATCAATATTCTCCCGCAGACAGGTTTGGGCGCGTTCATAGGCATCCCCTACAATCCGCCGGATTTCCTGATCGACAATTTTTGCCGTTTCATCGGACAGATTTTTCGATTGTGCGACAGAATGACCGAGAAAGACCTCTTCCTGATCCGCACCATAATGCAAAGGCCCCAGTTTATCTGACATGCCCCATTCCATGACCATGCGCCGCGCCATACTGGTGGCCATCTGGATATCGCTTGATGCGCCAGTCGTCACCATTTCCTTGCCAAAAATAAGCTCCTCGGCAATCCGCCCCCCCATCGCGACGGCAAGATCGGCTTTTAGTTTTGCCAAAGACATTGAAATCCGATCCCGTTCGGGAAGCCGCATAACAAGCCCGAGTGCCCTGCCACGGGGAATAATCGTGGCTTTATGGATGGGATCAGACTCCGGTTCGTGCAAAGCCACAATCGCATGGCCGCCTTCATGATAAGCGGTGAGTTTTTTCTCTTCCTCACTCATGACCATGGATCTTCGCTCGCTGCCCATCATCACTTTATCTTTTGCATCCTCAAGTTCCTGCATACTGACAACACGCTTGCCCCGTCGTGCGGCAAGAAGCGCCGCTTCATTCACAAGATTGGCAAGATCGGCACCGGAAAAACCGGGCGTACCGCGTGCAATAACTATTGGTTCAACTGTTTTGGAAAGTGGTACTTTCTTCATATGTACTTTCAGAATCTTTTCACGACCATTCAAATCGGGAAGCGGAACGATAACCTGACGGTCAAACCGTCCGGGACGCAGCAGCGCCGGATCAAGCACATCAGGGCGGTTGGTTGCCGCCAGAATAATCACGCCTTCCGTCCCCTCAAACCCATCCATTTCCACAAGAAGCTGGTTCAGGGTCTGCTCACGCTCGTCATTGCCCCCGCCAAGTCCTGCGCCACGATGACGGCCTACGGCATCAATCTCGTCAATAAAGATAATGCAGGGCGCATTTTTTTTGCCCTGTTCGAACATATCACGGACACGGCTTGCGCCGACACCAACAAACATTTCAACAAAATCAGAACCTGAAATCGTAAAAAATGGTACTTGTGCTTCGCCTGCTACGGCACGGGCAATTAAAGTCTTCCCCGTCCCGGGGGAACCGACCAGCAAAGCGCCTTTAGGAATTTTTCCACCCAGACGCTGAAATTTCTGCGGGTCTTTCAAAAACTCGACAATTTCCTGCAATTCCTGCTTGGCTTCATCAATACCGGCGACATCATCAAATGTAACGCGGCCATGATGTTCGGTCAGCATACGAGCGCGAGATTTCCCAAACCCCATTGCGCCGCCGCCGCCACGTGACTGCATCTGGCGCATAAAGAAAATCCAGACCCCGATCAGAAGCAGCATTGGAAACCATGACAGGAACAGACCCAGAGCGCTGATCCGGTCAGGATCCTCACGCTGTGCCATAATTCGTACGCCGGTATTTCCCAGACGGTCAACGACATTTTCGTTTTCCGGTACGAGCGTTATGAAATCCTGTCCACCGCTGGCAAAATGTCCCTCGATCTCCTGTCCCTTTATAATAATATCGGAAATTCGTCCTGCAGCCGCTTCCGCCATAAAATCACTATAAGCCAGCGTATCTTTTGCGCCTGCTACGCCCTGATTCTGCTGTGTTCCCTGAAAAATATTAAATAAAAACGCCAGCATCAAACCGATGGCGAGCCAGAAAACAAGATTTTTGCTGAAATTTCCCACTTTAAAGATCCGTCCTTTTTTCAAGATTTAACCTGTAGAGCCTATATTCTTAGCTTACAGGATACAATAACCATTTGTCCAAGCATACTGCTCTCTCTTTTAAATAGAACAACCTGACTCGGTTTCAACGATGATCCTGCCTGTTTTATAGTGATAGCTGATCAGGCAGCCCCCAAGAGAGGCTTTTTTAAAGGCAGGATCCTCAAAAACCTGCATGACGAGTCTTTCCATTTTTTCCATACGCGGAGCGTAATCACGTTGTGGAATCAGAAGTTTCATGGCTTTTGCCAGAACACGCAGCCTTATTTCTTCTGGTGCTTTTACCAATACATCAAACGCAAAAGAAAAAAACGTAGCCTCTTTTTGAACACAGGCCTGCGTAAACATCTGATCCGCATAAAAATCAAGCGCCTCTCGGGCTCTTATCAGACGCTGCGCCGTTACGGCAAGGCGTTTAGGGGTCAATCCTTCTTCCTCTAATATTTCACGGGACTGACGCAACCGCCCCCGTACAAAATCTCTGTTTTCATTAGAAGGGTCGGTAATAAAGGGAATATGATTCGCCATGCAATAATCCACAAGACCACTTTTAGGAACAGACAAAAACGGCCTGATAATCTGTAAATCAGGGCTGTAACAATAAACCGGATGCATTGCCCCCAACCCGTCCAGACCGCTGCCTTTGGCAAGACGAAATAAAAATGTTTCGGCCTGATCATCCTGATGATGGGCAACAAAAAGCTGTTTTATCCTCTGTTCAGCGCAATAAGTCGCCATTAAAGCATAACGGTCGCGCCGTGCCTCTTCCTGAATTTTTGTTGCAGGATCAATCGGCAAGACCCGTTTGATGATTTCATGTCTTACACATGGCCAGTCTGCAATCATCTCCCCGACCTGCCGTGTTTCTTGCGCCGCTTCAAGACGAAGTCCATGGTCAATTGTCAAAACATGTAAAGATTTCACAACAGAAGCATGGGCAAGCGCATGACACAGCGCCAGACTATCCGGCCCGCCAGAAACTGCCACAGCGACAATCCCCTTTTCTTTCTGCAAAAAAGGAGATAGACAATGCTCTACAAAATCAAAAGGGCTGTCATTCATTACAGCCCTTTATAGCGTTGCTGTGTCCTGAAAAGAAAGACTAATCTGGAGTCATCCCGAAGGTCTTTGGCTTGATCCCGATAACCTGATCATATTTTTCCAAAAATGTAGAGCCTGCATGACTGACCGTATCAATGCCATCATCAAACATGCTTTCAAACGTATTCATAGATCTATTATGAGCGTTTCCTATCGCTTCTCCCGTCGCATTGAGTCCATCGCCAACAATACCGCCAGTCAGAACCTGATCCGCTTTATTCAGGCCTGTACCAATATCACGTCCCATTTGTACTGTTGCATGGCTGGCCGTATTAAATGTCGCGCCGACACGTCCGCCTGTAATTTTATCATCCAGCCATCCCGCACCATTCCCCAACATGTCGCCCGCAATATCCCAGTCTTTTCCAAGACTTTCTTTTGTCTTCTGTAAATCAAAGCCATTATTGCCCAATTCATAAAGACCAAATCCTGCCGCAACAGCCATACCAAATGAAAGAAGTCCTTTTATATGCCTGCTAAAAAAGTCATCTCCTTCCAGACCCCAGATATGATCTGTTAAAGATGGCATGGTTTTCCATGCCAATACAAAGCCCAGTACGCCCATAATCCCCCCTGTGACCTGTCTTCCTGCCGGATGCATCGCCATATCGGCAATTTCTCCACCAATAGCCCCGGCACCGCCTACAAAACTTCTCACGCCTTCCATTCCCGGAGTTGATTGATGCTCTATTACGGGAGCAGAAATAGATCCGCTCGGCGGCGGTGCCCCTGCGAGATTGAAAGTCGGTGTATTCTGGCCTCTGGCATAAGGATCGGACATGATAATAAAAACAGACCTTTCTCTTATAACGGTATCATATCATTGATTATTTTGTGAAATTATTACCATAAATAAATCAACAACGATAAATTTCATGTTCCTGATAAGTATAATCAGGAAATCCTAACAAACTATTAAGATATGAAAACTTATGACCCGTCCGCACCAGCAGCATTTTTTAGTGTATCCTGCAAACGGGCAAGAGCGCCAATAACAGAGCCGATATTGCGCTGTGCCTTATCAGGATCAACCTGCACAGGCGAAGGTGGCAATCCGGCTTTATCCAGTAATTTGACATTCAGGCCATAAGCAAATGGTGCATCCTGCGAAACGCTCACCAGTTTTGTCGGAACGGTAATATCAAGCAACGGATCAGGCCGGATAGCATATTGCCCAGGCTTCACAAATTCAAAAGTATAAAACCCGTCAAAGCCGGTAATTGTTTCCTTGACCACCTTGCCTGTCCTGTCCAGAAGCTGGAGCTTTAATCCGGGAACAGGATTTCCGTTGTCAAAATAGGCTGTCCCGTCAACAATACCTGTTTCAACCAGCGCAAAATCTATGTGCTGGCTAACACCGGAACGCAGCAGAAGTCTGTAGCCTTCAAGACTGGAGGCATGGAAAGGATTATCCGTTGAGTTTTCCTGAAAACGCAGCCGGGTATAGTCATTCTGGCTATTTGCGATTTCACTGACAAAACCGTTTTCATCGCTATCCTCTATAAACGGTCTGGTATCCAGCAGCAGGGAAGCCCCTTCCACGAGGCTGTCGCCTTCATCATAGATTTCGTTCAGATTGCGATCCAGATAAACATTCGCGTTGACGGCATTCAGCCCTCTCAGACTGCGACTGCTTATAATATAGAACCCTCTGCAAAAGACTGTAAAAATCCTGTAGAATCATTTCATGCAAACGAGCATGAGGTACAAAATGAAAATGAAGAAGTTA
>PFTR01000107.1:0-1431 GCA_002789675.1 Alphaproteobacteria bacterium CG_4_9_14_3_um_filter_47_13
TTTATCGCTGTGATAACGGGAGAGATAGCCGAGTTCGTCTTTATTATATGTCCCGCGTCCGGGACAGATGAGCAGTGCTTTCTGTTTCATGCTATTTTTTACCACCAAGGCACAAAGACACCAAGTTTTTTTACTCCTTATCTCAAGGAAAGAGCATCTGTTTCTTCCAGTCATGCCCGTTGCGTTTATAGGAAAGTCTTGTATGGAGGCGGAAATCACCGGCGTGCCAGAATTCTATGATATCCGGCTTGACGCGGTAGCCGCCCCAGTAAGGCGGACGGGGAATGGCTTCATCGTCTTTAAATTTATTCTCGAACTCCTGCACCCGTGTTTCGAGCGTAGAACGGTTTTCAAGAGGTTTTGACTGTTGTGAAGCCCAGGCACCGATTTTGCTGCCGTGAGGCCGCGTTATAAAATAGGCATCGGATTCAGGATCGGTAATCTGTTCGACCGTGCCACGGACATGGACCTGCCGTCCCAGTGTTTTCCAGTAAAAATTAAGTGCGGCCACAGGGTTGGCGGCAAGATCGCTCCCTTTTTTACTCTGGCGGTTGGTATAAAAAACAAATCCTTTTTCATCCAGTGCCTTAAGAAGCACAATGCGTGCGTCCGGAAGTCCCTCCGGGCTGATCGTGGCAAGGCACATGGCATTGGGATCATTGGGCTCTGTCTTTTCAGCTTCCGCCATCCAGTCATTGAACAGTATAAAGGGACTGTCCGGGGCATCTCCGGCATTTTCAAGGGTTTTTATAATATCGGGATGATCCATCTTCTCTCTGGCCTTTTTTTCTATTTTATCTTATATATACGGAACTATTTTACGCAAAGGATTGTTGGTGATACCAGCGTATAAAAATAAGCGTATAACAGTAATTGTATAACCTGAAAAGAGGAACTCCGGATATGAGAAAAACATTTTTAATGGGTATTATGGCCCTGGCGCTGGTTTTGACAGGCTGTGAATCCACGAGTGGCTGGGGAACAAAGCAGACTGTTGGAACAGGTGCGGGCGCGGTTCTTGGCGGTCTTGCCGGATCACAGGTGGGTGGCGGTTCTGGCCGTTTATGGGCAACCGGCGCTGGTGTTCTGCTCGGTGCTTTGGCAGGCGGTGAAATTGGATCGTCTCTTGACCGTGCCGACCGTATGTATATGCAACAGGCGCAGACACGTGTTCATACGGCACCGGTTGGAGAAACAATCGCCTGGAGTAATCCCGATTCCGGCCACCACGGAACATATGTTGCCACACGTGATGGCAGAAGCACATCAGGCCGTTATTGCCGTGAATACCAGCAGACCGTCTATGTCGGTGGAAAACAGGAAAGCGCCTATGGCACAGCCTGTCAGCAGCCTGACGGTAGCTGGGAAATCGTGAAATAATATATTTATATTGTAAGAATAAAAACCCCGCCGGAAAGACTGGCGGGGGGT
>PFTR01000107.1:1441-7648 GCA_002789675.1 Alphaproteobacteria bacterium CG_4_9_14_3_um_filter_47_13
TCCGGGTGCGGAAAAATTGTGTATGGACAGGGAGGGAGAAGACTGTAATTCCGAAGTCTGTTGCATCCCGCGTGTCTTTGGCTTTGGCCAGTCATGCTCATGTTTTTTTTGTCTGTAATGGGAATCGGTCAGTGTTTTTTCGACGGACTTTATCAGGTTTTTGAGCCCTTCTATGCCTTTGGAAAGATTTTTCAGATCTTCCATGGAAACTGTGGCGCCTTGTCTATGGCTTTGGATAATACGTTTTCCCAGCTTTCTCAAATCATTCCATTTTGTATTGTCACGTTTGCATTCAAATTCTTCCCGGGCATAAAGCAGGGGATCTGCACCCTTCCCCTTTGCTTTTTCATAGGCCGCGCCAGCATCGTAGAGTGCCGAGGCGCACCAGCCGATAATTTTTCCTTCTGTCAGGGATTCATTCTGTTCATAGGCAAGAGCAAGAAAAGGAACGTGGCTATTTTGTTTGAGCCCTTGAGCAATGACATCCTCGAAAATTTCTCCGATGATTCTTTTATGAATCTGCTCGTTAAACTGATTGTCGGCAAAAAGGCTGTAGGTTTCCTGAACAAGGAGCGCGGAGGCCGGTTTGATTTTTAGAGTTTCGGAAATCATATAGCCGATCGCACGGATATAGGTGTTCGGGCTTGTATTGATGGCGGCGCCGAGAATGTCGTTCTCCTTTAAACCCCGCCAGGCCATATCCTGTGCGGGCTCTACGAAGCCGATCCAGTTTTTGAGCTGGATTTCATCAAATGTTCCGGCAACGTCACTGGCGATTTTAAGAGCCGCCGGAATTACTTTTTTTCTTGTGATCTGTGTAGAATTTGTCTGTCCGAGCACAAACTCCGTGGCATCAAGGGCAATGACAAAAGGGTAATATTCCGGATTATGCAGTGTTTTAGCGCTCATTGATTCCCTTCCGCGCAGTTGCGCGATTTCGCACGCAGCATCAAGATCATGATGGAGATAGGATACGGCACAGCTAAAGATATCGGCATTAAGATTGGCCTTTGCCATTTCCAGCGCATTGCGTTTGCGGATGATGATATCTGTGCTGTTGCCGCTACGATTACGGGGGTCGGCGTGGAAGGATGCTGAATCCATGGCATGCCAGGCAAGATGGTAAGCATGACGGCAAACCTCTTTCATGGTCGAGAACTGGTCGATATTTATTGTGCAGAGGGAAAGTATTGAATATCGCGAGCTCAAGCCAAAAAAGATATTCTGCCGGGCAACGGCTGTGCCTAGAAATGCGGAATGTTCTGACTTTCGTGGTTTTCGTAGAATATGCAGGGCGGTTTCTGCGGCAGGATGCCCCATGATATCCTGTGTTGCTTGAGTCAGGGCTTCCAGACGCTGGCCTTCCTGATGGACGATGAACTGGATGGTCTGGTTCTTCTGGTAATCCCTGATTTCACGGGCAATCTGATTACAAGCGTGGGATACTCTATGAATGTCTAATGCCATGCGCTTTTGATCCTGGAAGTAAAAATCCGATATCTTTTATATTTTACTGTTTGATTATTAATATTTGATCAAGGCGCGGGTATTTATTATGTCGGGGTGTATCCTGTGACGGGAGCCAGATTTTTTAGACATTCGTTAATATTCCGGATACACAGGCCTTCTTGTTGAAATTGTAATGTATAATCGACAAAGTAACTTGTCCAGACGGCCAGACTTGTTGCCGTCACCATATGGTGATCTATGGTTTTTCCACTTTCCTGTTCATAGCCATGAATAAAATCCGTTACCATGGGAGGTGCTATTCCTACGAAATCTGTGTAAATATTATTGCTATGCCGCATATGGGAAAAGTCGATGAGTCCTGTAATATTCCTGTTTTTATCCATAAGAATATTTCCCCCATGATAATCACCGTGAATAATGCCGCTTTGTTTATGGGTTTGTAGATAGTCATCTGCTTTTTTTAGAGCATCATTTTTTTCGGGGAGAAATACGGAACCCGAAAAATTTTGTTATATTCGAGATTTGGCAGTTTGCTGACACCACCGGGCGGTAATTGATGGGAGGCTTTATGGAATTTTGCCAGTGCCTTTCCTGCTTTTTCATGCTGTTCTTTTAATATTTCGGCAGAGTCATAGTTATGCGGTAAGAGATAGCAGGGTGTCCCTTCGACTTTGGTCATGCGAAATGCCGCCAGATAATCTTTATGGCGCAAAAATTTTACATCTCCGATGAGATGTGGTGTTTGAAGATCTTGAACAGGATGGGCAGCTAAAAGTTTCAGCGCCTTTAGTTCATTGACAAAAAACGTCTGGCAGAGTTTTGTTCTTTCCACACTCCGGGGTCTGAACAAAATTTTTGTCAATGTTTGATCGGGATGCTCAATGACCAGGCCGTATGTGCCTGTCCCGATCGGTCTTGCAATACCGATAATGTGAGGTAATGCAAGAGAGGCTTCGTTAAATGTTTTGCATAGTCTCTGTAGGTTCTTCATGATCGCTCATACGTTATTTTAGAAATAGAATAGACGTTTTTATGTTTTATGTCAAGTATTATCATTTCTGGATTTTTATTGGAAATGCCTTATGATTTATATTAAAGACAGAAAAGGTTTTGCAAATGATCTCACACACCGAAGACCCTATTGTAATTACAGGAATGGCGCGGACACCGCTGGGCGGATTTCAGGGCGTACTGGCTCCATTGACGGCGCCGCAGCTCGGGGCGGCGGCGATTGAAGCGGCGCTTGAACGCGCCGGGCTTGATGGACAGGATATTGATGCGGCGATTATGGGCTGTGTTCTTCCGGCAGGACTGGGACAGGCACCGACACGGCAGGCTGTGCTGGGGGCAGGATTGCCGATTTCTACGGGGGCAACAACGATTAATAAAATGTGTGGCTCCGGCCTGAAAGCCGTGATGATGGCGCATGATGAAATACAGGCGGGATCGTATGATATTATGATTGCGGGCGGCATGGAGAGTATGAGCAATGCGCCGTATCTTCTGCCGAAAGCGCGGGAAGGGATGCGCATGGGGCACGGGCAGGCGCTGGATCATATGTTTCTGGACGGGCTGGAGGATGCTTATGATACAGGCAAGCTAATGGGAGTTTTTGCCGAAGGCTGCGCCAGTCATTATCATTTTTCGCGGCAGGCACAGGACGAGTTTGCCATTGCGTCACTGGAGAGGGCGCTTAAAGCTGATTTTTCCGGCGAGATTATACCCGTTACCGTGAAAACCCGTAAAGGCGGGGAGATTGTGGCAAAAGATGAACAGCCGGCTAAAGCAACACCGGAGAAAATTCCGCTCCTGCGTCCGGCTTTTGCGCCGGAGGGATCAGTGACAGCCGCCAATGCCAGTTCTATATCCGATGGGGCGGCGGCGCTGGTTCTGATGCGGCGAAGTGAGGCTGAAAAACGCGGCTGCAAAATTCTGGGGACAATCAAGGCTCACGCGACTCACGCTCACGCGCCGGAATGGTTTTCGACCGCGCCTGTTGGAGCATTGCAAAAGCTTTGTGAGAGAGCCGGATGGCGTATCAGGGATGTGGATCTTTTCGAGATTAATGAAGCCTTTGCCGTTGTGACCATGGCGGCCATGCATGATTTGTCTTTGCCGCATGATATTGTTAATATTCACGGTGGCGCTTGCGCTCTGGGGCATCCGATCGGGGCGAGCGGGGCGCGGATCCTTGTAACCCTTCTTGCCGCGATGGAGCAGAATAATTTAAAGCGCGGCATGGCGACCCTCTGCATTGGCGGCGGCGAAGCGGTGGCGGTGGCGGTCGAGTGCTGATTATATTATCGGTTACAAATGGCTGGTGCGGCCAGAGACGTGCCCTGATTCAGGGGGAATGTTGTTTGGTTATTATAAAAAATATCAATGATCATTCTTTTATTGGATAAGATACGGGAAGGGAAATCGGCTTTTTCATCGTTATTGATGTCAATATCATCATTGGCAACACGGCGGCTGAAAACTTCTCCCACTTTATAAACGCTTGTCAGGTTGTTGATATTTGATATAGAAAGCTTCTTCTTGCCGTCGTGAGACAGCGCCCCGACAGGAATAGCTCCCAGTAGAGCCGCCATATTTACATGGTTCGGAGAAGAATCATTGCCTGCCCCGGTAATAACAGGAACCTTCATTGCTTTCAGTATTGTAATGGCTTTATGGATTTTACTAACCATTTGAGTGTATTGATTTGGATTTTTTTCGTGTGTTTCTATTATTTTTTCAATGATTTCATTCTGTTTATCCAGAATATTTTCCGGCGTCAGATGTAGATCTGTTCCCAGTAGTTGGTAGATGGCCTTAAAGCTGAAAGGAAACGAGATGGAAAATATTATGGCGGCAGGTTTTTCTATTTCCCCGTTTTCAATTTTTTGGGCAATATCAAAAAATTGATCCGCAATCATATTCGCTGTCATATCGAGATGGCTTTGAGATATGCCGTAGGTGATGACTTTTTTGCCACTAAAACTTGCGATTTTTTCGACCATATCCCCATGACCGATATCGGGTATCAGATCACCGTCAATATCGACAGCAGCATCCAGAGCCTGTATACCGTAATCTGGTTTTTTCAGGTAGAAATGGTCAAGCTGGAGAAATGGTGCAGGGGAGTTGCATATTTGTTGCACGGTTTTCTGGTGTTCGGTCGGATCCGGAGACTCACTGGCCAGCGCAGTCCCTGCAAGCGCCAGTCCCAAGGTCGCCGCCATAAATATTTTTGTCAGCGCAGATGATGACATAAGCTATTCTTCCCTCGGACTATTATCATAAGATACAAAAAACTTATGGAGAGTTGAGGGGTGAGTCAAGCGGGGAATTTTATCCTTTATCTATGGCAGTAACTTATAGAGCCACGCCAGAGAACCCGGACCTGCATCAGGATTGCAAAGATTTGGAGCCGCATAAGATGTTCCTTGCGCGGTTGCCCCCCATGTTTTTGTTCCACGAAATGTTTTTATAAGGGCTGTGTCATTGGATAATAACGGGGTTGAAAAATCTGCGTTTCCGTTTCCGTTTATATCCACACCACCGGGAACCCTGTGTGTTTTAAACTCTCCGACCCTGTATATAGTTGTGAGGCTGTTCTGATTGGAATAAGGAGCAATATGATTTCTGTCAGGTGTGAGAGCGCCAACAGAAATACCGCCGAGCAGCGATAAAACATTTACTTTTTTTGAATGGCTGTTGCCTGCTGCGACAATGATAGTAACATCTTGATTTTTCAGCGCCATAAATTGTTCATGTGTTTTGTAATAAAAATCCAGTATTTCGTCACCGCTTCCATTATCGCCGTATTGTTCATTGAGTCTTGCAATGATTTCTTCTTGTTTTGAATGCAGATTATTCATGGTCAGGGAAAGGTCGTCGCCGAAATACCGGTGTAACTCCTCTATGCTTGCCGGCCAGTCGAGTGATAAAAAAATGGCGGCAGGTTTTTCCATGTCTCCATTTTTTATTTTCTTGAGAATGTCATCCATTATGACTGTAAAGTCGCTTTCGGCAATGCCGTGTTCTTTTTCATCATGCCCATGGTGTGAGTCCGCTATAGTCTTTCCCTCGTTGACACCATAACGGAGAACCGTATGTCCATTGACTTCAATAATTTTGGCAGACAGATCTCCATGGTGTATCTGGTCATTTATTCTGTCACCATCAATATCCATATATCTTGTAGCGCTTTTCTGGCCAAAATCAGGTTGGGTAGAGCTGATATAATCAACAACGACTCTTGGTTTTTCTGACTGGCATATGAGTGCAACGGTTTTTTCATCATCTGATAATTCCGGTTCAGTAAAATCGAACTGGCATCCGGTCAAAGAAACGGCTAATCCGGCAGCGATAAATAATTTTGTCAATTTCATATGATCCATGATGTCCTTCCTGCAAATAGTGCCATCTCGAAAGAATGTATAATATTTACCATAATTTAAAAAGACATGCAAGTTTATTGTATAAAAAATCAGAAAAATCTTATATCCCGCAGATATTCGGGGCGGCGAAGGATGTGCCTTTTAGCAGGGATCTCTGGTTTTTGCTGCCATCATTCGCGGGATCAAAAATAAGCGTTCCTTCGGATGTTGTCCGGAAGTAAATAGTACCGGGGGTCAGGATGTAGTCTCCGTATAATCTGGAAATGTGAGAGAGGTGGTCCCAGAAAATCGGACATGTTGCTAAGGTGGAATTCTGACATTAAAACGAAAGGGATCTACCGATATGACAAAA
>PFTR01000092.1 GCA_002789675.1 Alphaproteobacteria bacterium CG_4_9_14_3_um_filter_47_13
TTCTTCTTTTTGTCATATCGGTAGATCCCTTTCGTTTTAATGTCAGAATTCCACCTTAGCAACATGTCCGATTTTCTGGGACCACCTCTGTTCATTGCCAGGGAAAAGGCCGGAAGCATCGTGCTACCCCACTTGAACAGGAAACCGTGCGTATTGTGAAAAGCTGGATGAAAGAGTATCGCGGTTCTGGAGAAGAACCTCTCTTTCCAACCATGCACGGCTCTAAAATGAGCCGTGATGCGCTTGAACATCTGGTCAAACGCCATGTTGAAACAGCAAGCAAAACCTGCCCTTCTTTGGTTGGAAAACGGGTGAGCCCGCATGTGCTGCGACATAGCACCGCGATGAATCTGCTTCATCATGGTGTAGATCAGGCAGTCATTGCTCTTTGGCTAGGTCATGAATCCGTTGAAACCACGCAGATTTACATTCATGCTGATATGAAGCTCAAGGAAAAAGCTCTGGCAAAAATGTCTGTGCCCGCCAATGATACGCCAAGCCGTTATAAACCGAATGATAAATTACTAGGGTTTCTCGAAAGCCTGTAATTTATTCCGCATGTCTGTACCGGAAAAGCGCTGAAATCCTGTATTCACGCAATCCGGTGCGGCATAATCACGGATACAACATTATGGACATTATGCCGATATCGGCATAAGACGCACTGGTCAGGGGCAAAAAACCTCCTAGACCGTGGCAAAAACAACAAATTTGGTGATGCGGCCTATGCTTTTGAGGAACTGGTTGCCGAATTAGGCGCGGCCTTTCTTTGCGGGGCAACAGGCGTTGAATCGGTGCCGAGAGAAGACCACAGCCAATATATTCAAAACTGGCTGAAGGCATTAAAAAGCGACAAGAAATTCATCTTTTCGGCCAGCTCGCAAGCCCAAAAAGCCGTTGATTATCTCTTCTCATTTCAAGAACAAGCGGAGGCGGCATAGCCGTCCCCGTTCCCCCTTTTAGCAACCCATTAACATAAAGGAATCAAACCCATGAAATACGAAATACAGCAGTACACCCTTTGCGATGGCTGGATTAACACTTGGAGCATCGAGGAAAGCGGAGTTTCAAAGCCGCTGGTTTTTGACAGTAAGGAAGAAGCGCAGAAGGAGCTTGACGATTTTCTGCAAGAGATCGCCGAAGAAATCGAGTACGGGGAACGGGAGCCTGAAAATGGCTACGATGCCGAAGATTTTCGCATTGAGGAAGTGAAGGATAATTAAAATTTGGGCAGGGCGGGCGTAAGCCCCCTGCCCTGCCCCTTTATTTTTACAAAAAATATGCAATGATGAACGGCGTACGGAATAATTTTTGCTTTGGTATTTCTTCCTAGAAGGCCAGAATTGCCACTGAAAAAGCGCTGTTTTCTGCCATTACGTAACATTAAGTAATTATACGCAATAAGAAATAATACAAAGTAACATAATGTAAAATAACTTTGCGTTGTGTCGTGTGAAATAAAGTGATGTTAATTTAATTAACGGGCTTTTAAGTAATGTAAATTTGTGTTAGCTTATTTTGTGTAACGCAATGTTACGTCACGTAAAATATCTTAATCCTTTGTTCTAAGGAGCCGACAATGCCGATAATCTCATTTGCCAATTCCAAAGGCGGTTCAGGAAAAACCACAAGTGCGCTGCTTTTGGCGTGTGAATTAGCCCAATACAAAGATACGACCCTCATTGATGCAGACCCAAGAAGACCTATTACAGAGTGGTATAAAATCAAAGGTGGGCCTGATCGCTTGAAGGTGGTCACAAACTCGGATGAAAACACCATTCTGGACGAGATCGAGCAGGCATCCTCTGAAAGCTCTTTCGTTATCGTTGATCTGGAAGGTGTGGCCTCGCGCTTGACCAGCTACGCAATTAGCATGTCTGATCTGGTTATCATTCCCATGAAGGAACAGCAGCAGGACGCTTGGGCAGCTATGGATGTTATCAAGCAGATCAAAATGGAGAGCAGGGCGCGCCGCGCTATGATTCCGTTTTCCATTTTGTTTACGCAAACGCGCGTTGTCGCCAAATCCAGAACAGCGCGTCATATCGCTGAGCAGTTCCGCGCCACGAAAACCATCCCATGTTTGCAAACAGAGATTAATGACCGTGATGCTTATTCCGCATTGTTCAATATTGGCGGCACTATCCACGATCTAAAATCCAGTGATGTGAACAATATCGCGGCGGCTTTAGAGAACGCCAATGTTTATGCGGAAGAGGTTGTCCAGCTTTTGAGAGAGAATAAAAAAACTAGGGAGGCCGCGTAATGTCAGAGAGAAAAGCCCTAAATCTTGATGATTTTGATGATTTTGAAGTTGAACCCAAAAAGACTACACCTGTAACCCGCAAGGAGATTAATAAGGCCGCAATTTTTCCCAGCCGGCAGGCAGAAAGCCATGTCAATTTGACAGTGCGTATCCTTGATGATGAGGGGGAACGGTTTAAAAAGCTCTGCAAGGAACATCGGTATCCGTACGGCGAAATGCTGACGATTTTGATGGATACTTTCGAGAAGCAGGGCCGGAAATAAACCTTGTTTTTTCCAAAACGTCTTTACTTTTTCCACTGTTTTATCCCATAAGCTGTGGATAAGTATTTTGGGAAGGGCATGTTTTGGCTAAAAAGCGCAAATTGAAAATCAACTACGAACTAGAATATTACGCTGCTTTTGACTGGCGCGGAAATATTCTGGATGCAACGATTAAAAGGACGAAAACCGAAAGCATGAGCGCTTTAAAACGTTTTAACCCGCCTGTTTCCGGCCAGCCATATGATTACGAAGTTTTGCCAATTATGATCGGACTTGATACGCGCGAGAGCCAGCAGGAGCTTTTCAAGGATGAGTGAAATTAGCGGTTATAATGGCTTGGCATCGGAGAAAATGACGGGGCAGGGCTGTTTTAGTATTTACGCTTCTTTCATGCATAATTAGTGCTTATATTATATCGAGCTACTTTTTGTGGGATTTGTAATTATTCCCACATTGACACTTTCCCACTATTCTGGTATTCTGTAGAGAGAATAGGAGAAACGCTATGGAACAATTAATGCAGCAACTCAGGCCGGATTCTAAAGGCCGTATCAGTTTAGGAAAACTGGCCGAAGGGGTCAGTAGTTTTCATGCGCGGCGTATGGAGGATGGCAGCATTATTCTTGAACCCTTTACCGAGATCCCCGCCCGTGAAAGATGGCTGTTCGACAATCCTGTCGCTTTGAGCGCTGTCAAGGCTGGTCTGGGTCAGGCTGCCGCCGGAAAAACGCGCGGCCTTGGCAGCTTTGCGCAATATGCTGATGAGGCAATCGACTGACCGATGATTTTTACTCTCAAATTCACACCGCAAGCAGAAGCTGATTTGTTATCGCTTGAGGGGGATAAATCCTTGCTCAAGCGCCTGAAGGCTGTTCGTAAAGCGCTCGGCTATCTGGAGACAAATCCCAGACATCCTGGCCTTAATACACACAAATACAGCGCTCTTACCGGGCCAAACGGGGAAGAGATTTTTGAAGCTTATGCTGAAAATAAGACGCCTGCCGCTTACCGGATTTTTTGGTTCTATGGTCCGGACAAAAAAGAAATCACTATCATCGCGATTACACCGCACCCGTAAAACAGCTTCATCAATAGGGCGTTTCCGGTTTTTCAAACCGGCCAGGCTCTATGTGCTAAGGCATCCAGCCGCCCGGCCTGCCGGTCGTCCAGATACCAAGCACACCGAACCCCTAAAGGGTTTCGGCACATTCGTGTGACGATCCTTAAACGTGGGAAGGTAATATTGCATTGCCTTGGCGATTAGTCCATGCGGTCATTCCGAAGTGTCGGAATGGCTTTTTTTTATATGTTTTTTTGCTATGGGGCTGCGCCCCTGGCGCGCGCAAGGGTGCGTCGCTTCGCTCCCGGTTCTTTCGAGAATTTTCCCCTTGTCCATTCGGACAATTCCTCGCGGCCGCTTCGCTCCAAAATTCACGAAAAACCGCCCTTGCACTTGCCTCCCCGCACTCGCCGTAGGGCAAGAGTGCATGTGCGCCATGCACTCGGAAAATAATTTAAAAAGGAGCAAGAAAAATGAACATCACAGCTAAAGAAGACATCAAAGAAACGCTACGCGATCAGGATTTAAGATATTTTACAGGGTCGGAAAATTGGTTCAGACACAGTCCTTTCAGTAAATACCTTTACACAGATGGCGTTCAATATGTTGCGGAAAAAGGCGGCGCATACTGGCTTTTAGATAAGATTTTTGCCTGTATTTCATGCGTTTCTGGTCTTGCCAAAGAGCCATTGTGTTGCTGGAAATTAACCCTGAATGATGAAGGGCAGGGGGCAAGGCTGGTTTGCACGGATGCAAACTACACGGAGCTTTATGCTGAAAATATCCTCTTTACAGACTTTCCGCTGAAAAAAATCGAGTTCTTTTTTCAGAACAATGTCCTGTTCCTTCCTAGCGAATACTAGGGAGGGGCAGACATGAAACACCAGCTTGAATTTGCCCGCTTTAAATCTGAAATCAATTTAACCCAATATGCAGCGCATCTTGGTTATGAGATTGACCGCAAAAAAAGCACCCGCAGCAGCATTGCCATGCGAAACGGCACGGACAAAATCATCATTTCACGGCGCGGCCAGCTTTGGGTTTATTTTTCCGTGTCAAACGATAACGACAACGGCACGATTATAGATTTTGCCGAAAAGCGCACGAATAAAAGCCTTAAAGAAATCGGGTTTGACCTGCAAAGCTGGATTAGCGGCGGCGTGGTTTTGCCAGAGCCGAAAAACTATGTTGCCGAGGTTGAAGAACAGGTTTACGACCCCGCGCGCGTTGCCAATGTCTTTAAGCGGTGCAGACCCGTAACAAACCATGCTTATCTTGAGGGCAGGGGGCTTACAGGAGGGCTTTTATCATCACTGCGCTTTGCAGGGCGGATTTTCGCAGACCGCTATCAAAACGTGGCATTTCCTCATTACCATGGTAAGGGCATTTGCGGCCTTGAACTCAAAGACGCTGATAAAGCCCTCTTTGTGCGCGGCAGTGAAAAAACTCTATGGCGTTCAAATATGAGGGCAGGGGACGACACGCTGATTTTATCCGAGGCCGTTATAGATGCCTTGAGCCATGCCGCCTTATTTCCAAATGAAACCGCCCTTTATGCCGCCACTGGCGGGGGTATGTCTCCAGAACAGGCCGAGATTATCAAACAGGCCGCACAGGGCATTAAGAGCCTGAAGTACATTGCCTTGATTACCGATAACGACCTAGGGGGCGACCGCCTCACAGATAAAATCCTAAAGGCCATTGAGGATAGCGGCTTTAGCGGCAAAGTTACGCGTCATAGCCCAGAGCTGCGCGGCGATGACTGGAACGATGTTTTAACCATGCAGAAGAAAAGGAATCCTTGAAATGTTCAGCCAATACAAAATTAAAACCACACAAGCGACCATCCGCAACGTCGCACAAAGCAAAGAAGCGGCCATAAAAATTGTTATGGAGGTTGAAAATTGCCCCCGCAATGCCATTAAAAGCGTTAAACGCCTTAAAACCCCTTTCAAAATGTAAAGGAACAAAAGCCATGTTTAGTGAAGAATTTTTTCCAACATCCTCCGATGTATCCGCAAAAATGCGGGCGCGTATTTCAAAAAACGCGCAATATTTCTTGGAGCCGAACGCAGGCAAAGGTAATCTTGCCGAAGCCATCAGGGGCGAGCGCGGCTATGACCGTAAAAAAGTGGATTGTATTGAAATTTCGTCAGAGCTTTGCGCGATCTTGCAGGACAAAGATTTTTCCGTTGTCGGTACGGATTGGCTGGAATATGACGGCGTTTGTTACTATGATGCTATTGTGATGAATCCACCGTTTTCCAATGGTGACGTGCACTTGCTGAAAGCATGGGATTTCTTGCATGACGGCGAGATTGTTTGTCTTTTGAACGAAGAGACAATCAAAAACCCGCACACCAAAAACCGCAAACGCCTTGCCGCTATCATAGAGCAGCATGGAGACATTGAATATTTGGGCGATTGTTTCAGCACCGCCGAGCGCAAGACAGGTGTTCGCGTGGCTATGGTTTATCTGAAAAAAGAGGCCGAAGATGATCGTGTTGATTTATGGGCGAATGACAGCCAAGAGCGCAATATAACCGACGACATACAGGCGGGTAACATTCCCGCTGTCATGGATAGCCTTGGCAATATGCAGCATTATTATGACATTGTTGAAACGGGATTCCACCTTAAAAACGCCG